>DASYBA010000290.1:0-3269 GCA_036501005.1 Candidatus Xenobia bacterium
TCACGTCGATCATGGGAATGATTTCGATACGCGGCTTCTTCTGGCGATGCGTCTCGAAGAGCTTCATGAGCGAGCCCCACGCTTCTCTCGCTGACCCTCCAGACTCGATACGACTTCGGCCGCGACCACTTCGGAATTGTCCATGGCGGTTTCCGCCATGCCCTCGTAGATATTGTGGAAAATGAGGCTGACGACCGCGATGGCAATACCGGTCGCCGTGGTGATGAGGGCCTCCCCGATGCCCGCCGTGATGCCGGTGGTATCGGCCGAGGGGTTTTTCGATAAACGCTCGGCGACCTGGTGGAAGGTGCCCATCATCCCGGTAATGGTGCCCAACAAGCCAACCAGGGGTGCGGCCGTCACGATGGTGTCCAGCACGCCCAGATAGCGGCGCAGACTGGGCACCTCGAGGCGAGCCCGACTGGCCATGGTGGCTTCCATGACGGGCTCCGATTCATCCCGAGACTCGAGGGCCGCCAGCGCGGTCACGGAGGCAGGGCCCCGCAGCCCCTTTAGCCATCCGATGGCGTCCTGGAACTGGCCGGACGAGATGAGCTCATGCAAGCGAGCGCGAAACCGCTCTCCCCCCTGTTCGAGCCGGGTATAGAAAAATGCCCGTTCCAGCGCCACCCCAATGGCGATGATGGACAGCACAAGGAGCGGGATCATGACGATTCCGCCCTGACGAATCAGATTGACAACATCCACTTTGGATTACATTCCTTTCCTCACCCTTGAACCGTGACCGCTCGGTTCAAGCTGGCGGGCCGCGGGAGGAATCCCAGGTGAATGGGGTCCGATCGGAGGCGGTGACAGAGCCGCCAGACTCGATTGAGACGGCTGCCAGGCGCCGATCGAGGCGAACCGGAGGCGCCACGGACGCCCCAGCCATCGCAGTGCACAGCGGGCAGTCGTGCTCGGGGGCAGAGAGCACGTGACCGACGGGCTCGTCCAGATGGACGTGCAACGCCACGCCCAGGTGGAGGACCACGAGGAACGCGACGGCCAAGAGTCTGAATCTAGGGCGCGGGTGGAGCAAGCTCGGCCTCGATCGGGGGGATGTCCAGCAATGTTAATGAGAAATCATTACCGCTGTCAAGACCCTCGACCCATGCAATTAGTTCCTGTCATGTAGGAAGACGGGTTGAGCTGAGTATGAGGATAGGATATCAAGTGGCAGTCCGCGGCAGGGTGAAGCGCGCTTGTCCAGAATGGGTCAGACATGCGAGCGCGCCTCAGGATGCTGCTGACCGTGGGTCTCCTGTTGTTGCATCTCGGCGTCTCGGTGCACGCCCACCCGATCCATTCGCACGGTCCTGTTCTCACCGTCTCGGCGGGGGACGGAGACGACGGGCAGTGTCCGGTCTGTGCCAGCATGGCCGGGGCCGGGGTTCCGCCTTTGGCGTCGCTGCGTCTGCCGGCCACGACGTCATCCGCCAGCGTCTGTCCCGCCGCGCGGCTGCTGTACGCGGGGGCCATCGTCCCGATGCCCTCCCGCGCCCCGCCGTCCATTCTGTTCAGCGAGGTTGCATGCTGAATAGGATTGACGGAGGTTTGCCATGCTCACGCGTAGGCCTGGGCGAATGCACGTCCTGTGCACGCCCGGAGACTGCCGGATTCACCACCGGCGCAAAGACCGGGGCCATGCCTTGCGGCTGTGCCCATCGGTGCGGTATCTACTAATGGAACGGACCACCCGGCAGCGGGAAGCGATTCGAGCCGTCCTCGAGAAGGAGGCCCGCCCCATGGCGCCGCTCCAGGTGCTGGAAGCGGCCCAGAAAGAAGTGCCCAGGCTCGGTCTGGCGACGGTGTATCGAACCCTGAAGTCGCTGGTCGAAGAAGGGCTGGTGACCCAGGTGTCGCTGCCTGGCGAGGTGGCCCACTACGAGATCACCAACGATCGCCACCATCACCACTTCCACTGCCGGGAGTGCGGGCACGTGTTCGAAATCGAGACGTGCCCGGCCAACCTGCAGATGCTGACGCCGCGGGGGTTCGCCGTGGAGGATCACGACGTGGTGCTGTATGGGCGCTGCCCGTCCTGCCGGAACGGACGCAGCCGCAGATCCCGCTGATTGAAGTCTCCAATCAAGACGGCCCGCATGGCATGGCTTCACGAGAAAGGTCCTCAGCCGCCAGGCACGAAGTCGGCAGGCATGAAGACATTTCATATTATCGCGGCCAGCCTGCTTCTAGCGGTTCCGGCCTTTGCCCACGCCCACCTCAAGTCCTCGACCCCCGCCAGCGGGGCCACCGTCAAAGCCCCGGCGCAGGTGACGCTGACGTTCACCGAGCCCGTCAACGCGGGGTCCAGCACCTTCAAGGTGTACCCACAGCCCAAGGGGACGCTGAACCTGGCACAGTTGCTGAACGCCAAGAACGACCAGGCCAAGCGGGTCGACAAGGGCATATCGCCCACCCAGGGTGGAGTGAGCACCGTCACCATCGACCTGCAAGCGGGCCTGAAGCCGGGCACCTACGTCGTGATGTGGAAGGTGTTGGCCGAAGACGACGGCCACGTCACCCAGGACGACCTCATCTTCACCGTCAAGCGGTAGCGTGCAGGTTGAAGACCTTGTCGGGTACGCCGACGTTCAGCTTGAGGTCACGATAGATCACCCGGATGACGGGTGACTGGGTCGGTACCTCGTAGCGCTCGACCTTGAGCGGCAGCCCGTTGTTGGCGTCGAACCACACCATGTCCCGCACGATCTGATCGTTCTGGCGAATGAACTCCGTCTTGTCGGTCGTCAGGGTGACCAGCACGACCTTGCGCCCGTCCTGCACGGTGGGCTCACCGAAGACGATGCGGGCCTGCGCCTGCTGGTACTGCTGGAGCACTTCCATGAGGTGCTGGAACATCATGTCGGTGATCGGGTTGCCCCGCACGGACGTCACTCTGGGGCTCCGGAGCGGAAAGCTGGCGGTGAAAAGGGAGAGCAGGCCGCCCGC
Organism: Candidatus Xenobia bacterium; assembly: GCA_036501005.1. Classification (GTDB taxonomy): domain Bacteria; phylum Vulcanimicrobiota; class Xenobia; order RGZZ01; family DASYBA01; genus DASYBA01. Next base: position 2,953 of record DASYBA010000290.1, read on the forward strand.
GTGCGCCTGGATCTCGGCGCCGCCGCGATAGACGAGGACAGTGCCCCGTTCTCCCGCCGTGCTGCTCTTGAGGATCTCCGCCCGCAGGTGGCTAGGCTCCCGCGCCCACACCTTCCAGTGCCGCTCCTGGTTGCGGCTGCCGTTGCAGATGTGGCTCTCCACCTGGCACGTGTAGTCCTTGATCGACTGCCAGGTGGTGGTCCAATGAGACGGAAAAGGGATGGAAGTCACCGACAAAGCTCATCTTTCGATGGCGAGGAACGGCTTCCTGTCAGGCTTTTGGGCTGACCGCCTGGACCGTGAACTCCACCTCGTGG
>DASYBA010000291.1:0-6321 GCA_036501005.1 Candidatus Xenobia bacterium
GTCGTAATACGAGCTGCCCAGCAGGATGCGAATGCCGAGGTTGATCTGCACCAGGTCGGTGGTCACCAGGTGCCCGTCGACCACGATGCCCGGGGTGACGAACATGTGGCGCCCCCACTCGGTCATGTCGCGATAGGAGAAGTTACAGTACTCCGGATCCTGAAAGGAGCCCCAACAGCCCAGCAGGATGCGACGCCGACCGACCTCCTCGTAGCCTGGCAACGCCTGGTAGAAGAAGTCGAACAAGTCGTCGTGCAACGGCACGACCTTCTTCATGAATTCGACATACTTGTACAGGCGGGTCATGTAGTCGGTGAACAACTGGATGGTGGCGTGCGTCCCCACCCCGCCGGGGTATAGTGTGGAAGGGTGCACGTGGCGGCCTTCCATGAGGCAGAACATCTCCCGCGTCATGCGGCTCATCTGCAGCGCTTCTCGATAGAACTCGCCTTCGAACGGATTGAGCGACTTCATGATGTCGCCGATGGTTCGATAGCCATGCGCCTCGGCGTGCGGGGCAGGCGTCTTCTCAGCCTTGTCCCATACGCCCGGATTGGTCGCCCGCACCATCTTCTCGCAGAAGTCGACGCCCACCAGGTTCTCCTGGAAGATGTTGTGGTCGAACATGTACTCGGCGGCCTCGCCCAGGTTCACGATCCACTCGCCGATGTGCGGAGGCTTCACGCCGTAGGCCATGTTCTGGCAGTAGCAGGAGCAGGTGGCGTGGTTGTCACCGCAGATGCCGCAAATGCGGCTGGTGATGAAATGGGCATCCCGCGGGTCCTTGCCCTTCATGAAGATGCTGTAGCCCCGGAAGATGGACGAAGTGCTCTGGCACTCGATGACCTTCTTCTGGTTGAAGTCGATCTTCGTGTAGATGCCCAGGCTGCCCACGATGCGGGTGATGGGATCCCACGCCATGTCGACGATGCCGGTTTTCTTGAGAACGGGTTGAGTTTCAGCTTGGGTCGGCATGTCGTACCTCCTACCAGTTCTTTCGATATCCCGTGGTCAGCACGGGTTGGCGATGGCGCCACTTGGGTTCCTTGTCGACGGTCTGGGCGGTGATGCCGCGCAAGCCTCGGATCACCGATCCATATGCCGACGAGACGGCTGAAGACAAATGGGCCCCGGGGGGTTCGTCCATGAACGGCATGAACTTGTCAGGGAAGCCGGGCATGGTGCACCCGATACAGATGCCCCCCACGTTGGGGCACCCGCCGATGCCGTTCATCCAGCCCCGTTTGGGCACGTTGCACTTGACCACGGGGCCCCAGCAGCCCAGTTTGACGAGGCACTGGTGCGACCCGTACTCGGCGGCAAACTGACCCTGTTCGTAGTAACCGGCCCGATCGCAGCCGTCGTGTACGGTCTGCCCGAAGAGCCAGGTCGGACGGAGCTTGTCGTCCAGCGGAATGAGCGGCGCCTGCCCGGTGGCCTGATAGAGCAGATAGAGAATGGTTTCCGACAGATTGTCCGGTTGTATCGGACAGCCGGGCACGCACACGATGGGGTTGCCGGCCTTTGAACGCCAGTTCCACCCGAGGTAGTCGGGTACGCCCATGGCACCGGTGGGGTTGCCTTCCATGGCGTGGATGCCGCCATAGGTGGCGCACGTGCCGACGGCCAGCACCGCCCACGCCTTGGGGGTCAGGCGATCCAGCCACTCACTGGTGGTGATGGGTTGTCCGGTCCGGCTGTCGTTGCCGAAACCGCACCAGTACCCTTCCTTCTTGATGGCCTCGTTGGGAATGGACCCTTCGACCACCAGGACGAAGGGGTCCAACTCGCCTTTTTCGGCCTTGAAGAACCACTTCATGAAGTCGTCGCCGACGTCGATGTCGACCAGGGGCCAGTGGAACTGGACCCGGGGCAGGCCGGGCAGGGCTCCCATGGCGATGTCTTCGATACTGGGTTGAGTGGCGGCGGTCAAGGATACCGAGTCGCCGTCGCAACTGAGGCCAGCGTTGATCCACAAGACGTGGATCAAGACGTCCTGGCTCTTGCCATCGGTCTTTGGCATGGCGCACCTCGTTCGTTATTCAGATTCTAGTCAGCTCCCACAGGCGGTGGTAGAGGGTGGTCTGCGCTTCTTGGATGCGGTGGATGGAGTCGCTGGGCACGACGAACAGATGGTCGATACAGTCGGACTCGGCCATCTTTCCGCCGCGTCCACCCGCCAGCCCGACGGTCATCAACCCCTGACGGCGGGCTTGCTCGAAAGCTTGTAGAAGGTTTCTGGAGTTGCCGCTGGTCGACAGGCCCACCAGGATGTCGCCGGAGCGAGCCTGGGCTGCCAATTGGCGGGCGAAGACGATGTCGAATCCGACGTCGTTCGACAAAGCGGTGATGACGGCGGTGTCGCCCAGCGCCATGGCCGGCCAGGCCGGTCCGTGCGGAGGATCGCGAAACAGCCAGGCCAGCCCGGCCGCATCGGTGGCGCTGCCCCCGTTGCCCATGCTCCACAGGCGAGCGCCTCCCTGCCGATGCGATCGCATGGCAGTGGCGCAGGTCTCCAAGGCCGGAGACATATCGCTCACCACACGGCGTCGCAAAGCCGTCGACTCGGCAATCTTGTTGGCCGTCGAGGCCACCGCATCCCGCATAGGGTCGGCGGGGGTGCCATAGAGGAAAGGGTACAGCTCATCCATGGCAGACTCCCAGGGCGACGCCAGCATGCACCCGCACTCGGGCCCCCACCGCGGCGTCGACCAGTTCGATACTGATCTCCTGTTCGCCGGTCGCCGACCGGACTCGGGCCAACCCGCCGGGCAGGTGCTCGACGATCTCCATCTCCTCGACCTCGTCGGAGCAGGTCGTACAGTGCGTGGGAACCGCCTTCAGAAAAACGTGCACCAGTTCCCACATGATGTGGTAGGCTGTCACGTGAAGCTCGCGGATGACGAGCGGATCGGAGGCGTCGACGTGCAGGGCATGGTGGGCGGGCAGGGGCTCCGGCCCCGTCAGGGCCACGGTCAGCAGGCCTTGCTTGCCGGCCTGTTCGACCGTTTCGGCCAGGTTCGTCGGTCCGACGGCCACGAACATCACCATGTCAGGAGGCTGGGCCATGATGGGCAGGACGCCCACATCGACCGCCAGGGCCGGCAGTGAGCGGTTGCCGACGGTGACCGGATGGACGAACTCGACGGCCACATGGTGCGCATCGGCGGTGCTAAGGCCGGTGCCGACCACCAGCAGCCGACCTCCGAGCTGAAACCGACGGGCCATGGCCTGCGCACAGGCCACCAAGGCTTCGGCCTGGGCGCCGAGACTCTCTCCGGCCTGGTCCCGGCCGCGAACTACAGCCGGCTCTGTCTGCATGCTCTGGCCGCCTCCTTTGGTATTCTAGACCCTACCCCGGCCGGAATACCGGCAAACGCCGCCCGGTCAGATGGATACCAAGGTATAGTCAAGCGCTCCGGGGATAGGTCTCGGGGCTCCGATCTCGGCCGAAAACGGCGCCCTTAAGCCTGGGAGGAGGGTCACAAGGTCAGCAAGAACGTCGGAGCTCCTTCAATTTCGCAGGGGTGGTTCGAACGTGGCGCGTCGTTGGCTGGGTCTGGTCGTGGTGGCACTGATGCTGGTCTTACAGGGCTGCGGCGGGGGTGCCCCCCCGAGCGCGGATGGCGGTAGCTCGACGAACCAGTCGCTGGCGAGTTCGGCAGTGCTGCGCGTGGCGGTACAGTCATCGGCTTCGTCGGGGGGTTCCGGCTCGCTCTCGCTCCAAGCCCTGGCCAATGGGGCCGAGGTGGCCTCGGCCAGCGCCACCATCACGCCGGGTTCTACGGAGCCTATCTCCCTGGGGGTGCCCGCCAACGAACCTCTGGTGGTGGAGGCGACCCTGATCTTCGATGGGGTTCAATATGCCGGCACCAGCGCACCGGTCGTCGCCTCGCCGGGACAGGATACGCCGGTGTCCATCACGCTGACCCCGGTGGCTTCGTCACCGACGCCAACGCCGACGCCAACTGCAACACCGACGCCGGCCCAGTTCATCGTCAATGGGACGACCGGCCCGTGGCTCTACGCGAATGGCGGGCTGAACACCAACTTCCAATATGGGGTGGGCGACGAGACGGGCCCCCTGGTGATCACCCAGGTCAACGGGGTCACCCTCACGCCGGGAGCCTCGCTGACCATCTCCTACGTGAGTGGCATGGTGGCCGCCGGCAGCGGTTTCCCATTGACAGACGCCGTCGGCGATACTGCCTTCGTCGCCAACGGGAACCCGGGTAGCTCCGGTCGTGTCACGCCCAGCGCATACATGGACCCGGCCACCTATCCTATCTTCCTGTGCGAGCTGGTGGGAACGTTCGCGGACAAGGCCGGCAACATCGTCGGGACGCCCTTCAAAGTGGGCGACTCCGCCACGGTGGTGGTGCCCACCGGGGCCACCCAGCTTCAGTTGGGCGTCGACGACGACATCTATTCCGACAACTCGGGCAGCTACACCCTGACCGTAACCCTGAATCCTTGAGAGCCTGAGCGGCGCCTGCGCCTCGCCGGGGTTTCCGAACAGGCTCTATCAGCGGTCGCCGACCGCCTCCAGGAACTGGTCGAAGATGTGGAGGAGGCCGCCTCGCGGGTCCTCTTGATAACGCTCGGCTTCGAGTTTCACCTCAAAGGGTGGCGAGAGCAAGGGGTGATCCCACGTCATGAAGTCGCGCACCACGTGGGCGGTAGGCTTGAACGAGCCGTCCAGGCGAAGGAGCCCGGAGAAGCGGGTGGCGGGCGATTGCTGGAGCGGCGGACGGTTCCACAAGCTGGGGTGGAAGTCGGAAAAATTCCAACAGAACCCGCCCAGGGCGCCCATGCGGAGAACCCCCTCCAGAACGTCGGACGACAAGTCGGCCGCCTCCTGATCCTGCACCAGGTTGTAGGGCAGCATACGCCCGCTGAAATAGACCTCTTCTCGCACGGCCGGCAGGCCGAACTCGAGCAGGGCGACGCGCTTGCCGGTCACGGCACCCCCCAGGAACGCCACGAAGGGCAAGGCTTGCGTATCAATCGGCGAGCGGGCCCACTGACTCTCAAACGGATGCGCCCGGACACCGATGTAGTCGACCAACGCGGCCAGCCGATGCAAGGCAAACGGGCTGCTAGAATCGAGCGCCTGTGATTCGACGCTGAGACTGACCGGATGTATCCGGTCGACCTGGCGGATGGTCCCGACCAGTTGGGTGAGCCACAGGACCACCGCTTCCGGCTCCGGCGCGGGGAGGTCCTCCCCCGAGGGTTCAGGGTCGGTGTGCCCGGCGGTCGCCGATGTCGTGATCGTCTCTCGGTGCTCCCGACGTTGGGCGGCCGCCGCGGCGGCCCGTTTGCTGTCGGACAGCTTCAACGTCTTGGCAAGCTGCTCGCGGGTCGGAAGCGCGCTGTGGTAGGAGTACGCGTAGACCGCCGTCAGCGGATCAGGATCGGGGTCGGCGTCGAAGAGGACCAGGCCGTCGGCGGCCCCCAACACGTGGGCCGGGGCCCCCGGCACCGGCCGGATGATGGGCATGGGGGCCAGGCTGCGTCCGGCCTGGCGTTCGCCCTGCTCGGGCAGGACCTCGGCAGCCAGATCCCGCTCCTCCTCGACGTCCTCGTCCAGGATCGAGGTCAGCCACACCTGCCGGGAGACCCGGCTTTCGACCACCTGGTCTTGGGGCCCGGTGCGGCCGACCCACTGCAGGGTGCCCACCGATCCGCCCTCCGAGGGAGGGGGGGCCGGCGCCGGGAAGAGACTGGGGTAGCCCCCGCCCAGATCCCAGCCGTACACCGCCGGGTGGAGGTGAAAGGTCTCTACCACGTCTTGCAGCAGGCGCTGCTGCGCGGCCAGCAGATCCGGGTCTTCAAACAGGTTCTTGATGCGGGCGTGCTCGACGAGCCTCCCGCCGCTGTAGACGGGCACCGGCGACCGGTAACCGGGTTCGCCCAGCAGCCAGCCGGGCAGGAAGTTCACCCCGGCCACCAGACCGGTGAAGAACGACACCTGGATCTTGAGCCGGTATCGCTGTGCCAGGTCGAGGACTTCGCGCAGCGCCAGCAAGGCCTGCGACGACACCAGGTCTGGGGTGGGCTGGAAATCTTCCCACACCAGTTGGATGCGGACCAGTCGGAGGCCCAGCGACCGCATCACCTTGAAATCCTTTTCAACCTCGACCGGATCGAAATTCTGCCACCAGTACACGCCTTTGCGAGCTGGCCAGTAGTGGATGCCCATCTGAAAAAAACCGTGATGCACGGCTGATGGATTCGTCGATCGCCAGATCTCTCCTTGTAGGGGCCGCAGGAATTGAGTTCTGTTCAAGAACTGCTGCCGTCGATCTTGACGGGCCG
>DASYBA010000292.1:0-4709 GCA_036501005.1 Candidatus Xenobia bacterium
CGACAATGACCCCGGCCTTGCGCCCCAGGTGCGTCAGGGTGCGGGTCAAGAGCGTCGTCTTGCCGGCTCCCGGTGAGGAGAGCACGTTGATGACCCGCACCCCCAGCGACTCGAAGCGGGCCCGATTGTCGGCCGCCAGAGCGTCGTTCTTGCTCAGCACCGGCCGAGACACGTCAAGCTGCGGCATATTCCACCTCCACACCGGCCAGCTCCAGCTCCCGACCCGCCACAATCCGCTCGGAGCACGCCCCGCACGACGGGCACCGGCACAGCAGGTCAGGGGGGCTGAACTCCATCTCGCAGGTCGCACATTGACAGCGTACCGGAATCGGTTCGATATGGAGGCTGCCCCCCTCGGCCAACGTGCCTTCGGCCAGCACGTCGAAAGCAAACTGCAACGCGTCGGGAACGACCCCGGCCAGAGCCCCGATGCGCATGCGCACGCTGAGGATACGGGCCGCGCCCTGCTGCTCGGCCACCTCCACGGCCATGTCGAGGGTAGACGCCATGATGCCCAGCTCGTGCATCAGCAGATGCGGGGCAGCGGATCGCCCACCAGCATGTCGACGATGCGAGTTCCGCCAAATCCAGTCTGCAGCAGCACGCGGCCCGGCGGCTCGTCCTCAATCTCGCCGACGACAGCAGCCTGCTGGCCCAGCGGGTGGCTCCGCAGGGCCTCCAGCGCCAGGTCGACCTCCTCGCGGCCGACCACGACCACCATGCGCCCCTCGCACGCCACATACAGAGGATCGATGCCGAGGATTTCGCAGGCCCCGCGGACTTCCGCCCGTACCGGCACGGCCGCCTCGTCCAGGCGAACCCCGACGCGGGCCCCCTCGGCGATTTCGTTCAGCACCGTGGCGACACCGCCTCGGGTCGCGTCCCGCATGCAGCGGACCGCCGGGGCGGCATCCAGGAGGCGCATGACCAGCGTATGCAGCGGCGCAGTATCCGATACGACGTCGGACACCAGATCCAGTTCGCCTCGGGCCAGCATGATGGTCACCCCGTGGTCGCCAATCGGCCCGGAGACCAGGATGCGATCGCCCGGCCGCACCTCGCGCACCCCCAGTCGCAGGGGACGGGACACATAGCCGACCCCGGTGGTGTTGATAAAGCAGCCATCGCCCTTGCCCCTCGGCACGACCTTGGTGTCGCCAGTCGCAATGGTGACGCCGGCCGCCCGCGCCGCCCCCGCCATGTCCTGCACGATGCGCTGCAGATCGGTGACGGGAAAGCCTTCCTCCAGGATGAACCCGGCCGAGAGATAGAGCGGCATGGCGCCGCCGACCGCCAGGTCGTTGACGGTGCCATTGACGGCCAGGTCGCCGATGCTTCCACCCGGAAAGAAGAGGGGTGAGACCACGTACGAATCGGTCGTCATCGCCAGCCGGCAGTCGCGGATCTGGAAGATGGCTTGATCCTCCATCTGCGCCAGCTCGGGGTTGTTCCAGGCCTCCAGAAAGACCGACTCGATCAGGGTATGGGTCGCCCGCCCCCCGGCCCCGTGGGCCATGGTGATGCGCTCGTCTCGCAGCTTGTGCTTACGTTGACGAACCTTTTCGATACGTTCCAGGACCGCCTCTTCTGTCGTCACCGCGTCGCCACCTCCACCCTCTCGCGCTTGAAACGGCCATAGTTGTAATAGGCCGCGCAGGCCCCCTCGGAAGACACCATGCAGGTGCCGATGGGCGTCTCCGGCGTGCACGCGGTGCCAAACACCTTGCACTCGTAGGGGCGCAACACGCCTTTAAGCACTTCTCCGCACTGGCATGACTTCGGGTCCGCCACGCGCACGCCCGGTATCTGGAAGATGCGCTCCGCATCGAAGCGTGCATAGCCTTCCTTGAGTTGGAGAGCACTGTATGGAATGTCGCCCAGCCCCCGCCACTCGAAGAACGGACGGACCGACATGACCTCCCGGATGGCCTCGACGGCCTTGGGGTTGCCATCCCAGGGCACGATGCGGGTATACTGGTTCTCGACCTCGCAGCGGCCCTCGCTGCGCTGCAGAAGCAGCATGTAGACGGCCTGCAGAATGTCCAGGGGTTCGAACCCGGCCACCACGCAAGGCTGGCCGTACTGGCGAATCATGAACTCGTAGGGACGGCAGCCGATGACGGTCGACACGTGCCCGGGTCCGATAAAGCCATCCAGGCGCAAATCGGGAGAGTCCAAGATCGACTTGATGGCCGGAATGATGGTTACGTGGTTGCAGAACACCGCAAAGTTGTCGATATTCTCCCGGGCAGCCCGCATCAAGGTCAGGGCGGTCGACGGGGCGGTCGTCTCAAAGCCGATGCCCATGAACACCACTCGCTTGCCGGGGTTCTGACGAGCCACCCGCAGGGCGTCCAGCGGGGAATACACCATGCGGATGTCGCAGCCCCGGGCGTTGGCGTCGAGGAACGAACCGTGACCGCCGGGCACCCGCATCATGTCGCCAAAGGTGGTGAGGATGACGTCCGGTTGGCGGGCGATGTAGATGGCGTCGTCGACCCGGCCCATGGGAATGACGCACACCGGACAGCCCGGTCCATGCACGAGCCGCACGGCTGGCGGAAGATAGTCTTCGATGCCATGCTTGTAGATGGTGTGGGTGTGCCCGCCGCACACCTCCATGAATTTGAAGGTGCGACCGGCCGGCACCAGCGCGGCGATGCGGGCCGCCAGTGCGCGGGCCGTACCCCGATCCCGGAATTCGTCGACAAAGCGCATGCTATTCAATAGCCGATGCCTCCAAAGCCTCCACCTCGTCCATCCACGCCTGGCCCATGCGGTAGAGAAAATCCAGCGTGGTCTTGGCCTCTTCCTCGTCGATACGGGACATGGCGAAGCCGACGTGGATGAGCACCCAGTCGCCCGGGCCCACGGTTCCGCTCAGCAGCCCGACATTGACGCGGCGTCGCACCCCGCTCACGTCGACGGTCGCCAGATCGTCCGAGCCCAATTCAAGAATCTGTCCGGGAATGGCCAGGCACATGCGGCTTCACCCTTTCTATCACGTCCAAGATGAGCTGGATGGCAGGATCGACGGCCGCCGCCACGGCCGGCGACAACTCCATCGACTCCTCCAGACAGGCCGGTTCGCACCCTACGACGAGAACGCGGCCAGCCTGGCCGCCCAGGCGTTCCAGCATGCCGAACGCGGCTTCGGGCGACACGCTGTGGGCGCTCCAATCGCCCGCCCGCAGCGACTCGGCAGACGGCTCCAGGAGGTAGACCGTGCCCGGGGTCCCACCCCGCGACGCGGCGTCGACCAGCAACACCGTATCGTACGAGCGCTCCCGCAGTTCGTAGGCCAGGTGGATGCCGCGAATGCCAAAGTCGGCCACTCGAACCCAGGTCGGCAACTCGACCGTGCGCAGTCGCGACACGACCTCGACGCCAAATCCGTCGTCGCCGAGAAAAATGTTCCCGACCCCTGCCACCAGCATGCTCACATGGTTGAGATCCGCACGTAGCGGGCGATGTCCTTGAGATTGGTCAGCACCAGCCAGGTGCCGAGCAGGGCGAGGCCGCCCCACAGCCAGTCGTTTGTCTTCATGTCGATATGCTCCCTTCCATGAGTTCGATCTCATCCAGGTAGAAGAAGTACGGACGACCGTGCCAGTCGTCCCCGGTCGATACGGCCACGTACTCGAGGCCTTCGACGTCCTGGAAGACCCCAACGACCTCGGCCTCCCGCCCGGCCAGGAACATGTCCATGGCATCAGCGTTGCGCTTCGGCCGCAGGCGGACCCTGGTGCCGGCCGCCACGGTGACGCCGTCTACGACGACGGAACGGGTTTCGGGCGCGGGGCCGTCCAGCCAGACCATGCCGCCGTGCAGGCGTTCGAGGGTCTCCGCGTCGGCCCGGCCAGCAGCCTCGACGATGCTGCGGCACCGCTCGTCGGTCGCCAGGGCCTCTTGCTTCTCGGCGTCGGTCAACGTCATGACCCTCAAGGTCAACATCTCGTCGATTTCCGTGCCATCGTGGTACGCCACGGGACTCTGGGGCGCGACCTTCGGATGGTCGTAGAGGATGATGGGTGACGCCAGCACCGCCCGATCGTCGCCCACCAGGACCGGAAAGGTGTACTCCTGACGGCACTGGGCGGCATGGTCAGCCCACTCCGGGGGCGGTTCCAGGATCGACACGAACCGCCCGGTCGGCACAGTCAACACCAGGTGGCAACCCACCAGGGCCTGGCGGAGAGCCGACCGGCGGGTCTGGCCCGGCCACGTCGGCGAGTCGTTTTCCACCCGTACCGTCAAAATCCAGCCCGGACCGGCGGGACGGAGGGCCATGCCGAGGGTCGCGAGGACCGGCCAGCGGGTGCGGTGCACCTCGCCCTCGGACGCCTCCCAGGGCTCGCACCGGACCCGCTCTTGTCCGACCTTGAAGGGGCGTTCCCAGACCTGTTCGACCGCCTCGTCCCAATCGTCCGGCATGCGGTGCTGGAGGTGGAGGAAGCGAACGTGCACCTGGACCGTCGCAGGATCGCCGTCCAGCAACACCTCGCTTTGCTGATGCGACGACTCGCCCTGGCCGGGGGGCATGACGACCCCGAACTGAAAACGGACTTCGTTCTTGCCGGACGAGGCCCGGTAGGGATAGAGCACGTAGCCTTCCCACAGCACGGCATCGGCGACCTGGCGCACGTAGGGCGGGATCATGCAGGCACCTCCAACTCGAGGGACCGGGCCACCACCTCGTCCAGGCTGGT
>DASYBA010000293.1:0-18194 GCA_036501005.1 Candidatus Xenobia bacterium
AGCTCGTCGCAGTGCCGCCGGATGACGCTGAGACCCAGGCCCAGACCACTTCCCTCCTGACGCCCGGCCACCGCGATGATGCCGGGCCCCCGGTCCAGACTCGTCACTCGCAGGCCGGTCCGGTCTCCCTCCCCGACCTCGTCCAAGCCGATGGCGCCTCCCCCCGCGTGGCGGATGAGGTTCCAAGCCATTTCCCGCACCACCAGCTCGACATAGGCGGTGCGCAACCCCAACGTCTCCGCCTGCCCTCGCACCGCCTGGCTGACCTGGGCGATGTCGTCCTCCTGCCGGACCTCGAGCCACGTCACTACAACCACTTGACGCCGCGAATGGAGGTACCCTGACCGGGCGCCGAGACGATCTCGAAGTCGTCCATGAGACGACGGCTGCCGGGAATCCCCAGGCCCAGACCTCGAGAGGTGCTGCCCCGTCCTTCCAGGACCGCCCGCACGTCAGGGATGCCGGGGCCCTGGTCCTCGGCCACGAACTCCAGACCCTTGCGGTCGCCTTCCTCCAGCGTGCGCAGTCGGACCTGGCCCCGCTTGGCGTAGATGAGGATGTTGCGGGATAGCTCTGACAGGGCGGTGGCAATGCGAGTCTGATCGACGGTGCCGAAACCGATGGCCTTGGCCATTTCCCGGCCCCGGGTGCGCACCGTCACCACGTCGGCCTCCGACTGGATGGGAACGTCGATATCGTTCATGCCTCAGAGGCCGTCAGCATCGCCAGGCCCTTCTCGAGGTTCAGCGCCGTCTGGACCCCCGGCAAGGACAATCCAAGCTCGGTGATGGTGATGGCTACCGAGGGCTGAAGGCCGGCCAGCACGGTGTGGGCGCCCATCAGGCGGGCCATGGTGGCGGTATCGCCGATGACTCGACCCAAGAACGAATCGACGACGTCGATCCCGCTGACGTCGATCAGGAGCCCGCCGGCCCCGGTCTCGGCCAGTTGTCCCAGCACGTTCTGCTGCAGTTCAAGGGCCTGTTCATCACCCAGGTCTTGTAGCGAAATGACCAGTACGTTGCCAAGTTTCAATACGGGAATTCTAGGCACTGGTGCGCTCCATGCGGATGCCCCGCTTTTGCAACGCCAGTTGCAAACCGTTTTTCAGGGTGGCGGCGGTCTGGATGTGGCCCAGGTCGACCCCCAGGTGCACGATGGTCTGCGCAATGGCCGGACTGATGCCGGTCAAGATGCAGCGTGTGCCCAGAAGCTCGGCAGCCTCGACGGTCTTCATGAGGTGGTGGGCGACCGCCGTATCGACCACGGAAACGCCGGTCAGATCCAGGATGACCGTCTCGGCTTGCGTTTCCACCACTCGAGTCAGGACGTTCTCCATGATCTGGCGGGTGCGCACGCTGTCGATGGTCCCGATGAGCGGCAGGACCAGGATGCCTTCCCAGATCTGGATGACCGGGGTCGACAATTCGAGAATGGCCTGGCGTTGGGTCTTGACGACCTCCTGGATGCGCTCCAAGGTTTTGGTGTAGTAGGCATCCATGCCCAGGCCAACGTTCAACAGGATGGCCTTGTGGAGAGCTTCCAAGGCGCCCAGAGCGGCCTGGGGGTCGCCTCCGAGCTCCTGGACGATGAGGGGAGACCAGTAGTTCAGGTACAGGTTCCAGGCCCCGACCATCCACTTGGGTTCCAGACCGACCTCGTGGTGCTTGAGCCCGATGTCGACACTGAGGAGAAAAAACTCCTCGTCAAAGTCGCCCGACAGCATACGCTCCATGTACTGGCTCTGCGCGGCCCGCGCCCGGCGAATGGTGGCATCGTCCTTGAGCACCGACCGCGGGCCCTGAAACTTGACCAGATGTTCGTAGAAACGGTCGAGAAAGTCTTCCTTGCGGCGACTGAAAAGAGGCAGCAACCGTTCCAAAGCCGCCCGATCCGACGGGGTGAAATTCAAGTAGTCGAGCCGTTCCTGGCGGACGGCCGGGTCGCTGATCTGGGCCAGCAGTGTCTTCACAGGGGGTATACCTCCGTATGCGGCAGGACGGTTCTCCCTCGCCTGGTTTCTTCCTACGGGTGGCATACCAGACAGGGCGGTGCCGCGGGGGTCAGGCATGGGCGGCGGTGGTCATGCAGAACTCCTTCAGATAGCTTACCAGCCCCCTCGAGTCTAATAGCGATCCAGAGGACTGGACCATCGGGTGATCGACCCAGGGACCGGTCAGGTGCTGTAGTGATGGTCTCAGGGGTGAAGGGGTGGCATGATCGAGCCATGAAAAGAGTGATCATCCTGGGTGCTGGTTTCGCCGGCCTGCACGCTGCCTTCACCTTGCGGCGGGCCCTGCCAGAGGTTGCCTTGCGGGTGGTGGCCCGCAGCCCCCTCTTCCTGTATCGGCCGGACAGCATCTACGTGCCGTTCGGGCTGGACCCCGATATGCTGGGCGTGCTGTTGAATCCAACTCTGACGGCGCAGCATATCGATCAGACGGTCGGAGAGGTTACGGACCTGGATGCGACCCAGCGCGTGGTGACTGCCGGTGGGCAGCACTTTTCGTATGACTACCTGCTCATCGCCAGCGGCATGGAGAACGCCCCCCAGCAGATTCCCGGACTCCACCACCGTGCCCACGACCTGACCTCCATGGCCAGTCTGCTGGCCTTGCGACGGGCTTTTCTACAGTTGGTGGAGGACGCCGGGCAGGGCCGGCACCGGCGGGTGGTGCTGCTGTCACCGCCCGGGCGTTCCTTTGCCGGGCCGCTCTACGAGCTGGCGCTTCTTCTAGACACGTTCCTCCGCCGACAGGACCTGCGAGACCCCGTAGAGATCGTGGTGGCGACGTGGGAAGACCAGGTGCTGCCGGGACTGGCTGCGAACGATGCTCTGAGCGAGGTGCTGGCCGGGCGAAAGATCAAGGTCTTGAACGGCTGGCGGGCGACCGAGGTGGAGCCTGGCCAGATTCGCTTTGAAGAGGGACGGACGCTGTCCTTCGACGTACTGGCGACCCTGCCGGCGACGCGGGGAGCCCTGCGGGTTCGGGACCTGAGTTACGACGAAAACGGGTTCATCCGCACCGACCTCTACAACCGACGGGCGCGAGTCGAAGGGCAGACCAACATCTTTGTGGCGGGAGACGCGGCCGACCATCCGGTGAAGCAGGGGTACGTGGCCTTCGCCCAGGCCGACGTGGCGGCGCACCATATCATCAGCGATATCAAGGGGGAGGCGCCCACGCACTACTACGAGCCTCGGACCCGATACATCATCGACGGCTTCGATACGGCCATCTATATCGACAGCACTCTGGACGACGGTCCGGCCTTCGTCGGACGCTCGCGGTTGTGGCACCTCTCCAAGCAGATCCTGGGCAAGTACCTGCCGTGGAAGGTACGCCAGGGCGAACCCTTCGGCAACTTGTTCGACCGCCCGGGCGTGTCCGCGACCTATCCCCGCTGAGCCAGAAGGGTCCTGATCCAGGCCGCATCGTCTTCCGACATCGGAGGGGCCAGGGGCCGCTGGTAGTTGAGGATGACGTCGTAACGGGCCCGGTCGTATACCTGCTGGAAGGCTGACTGAAGGTCGAGTTCGACCTCTGGATCGTCCTCCAACAAGGGGACTGGCACTGACGGCAGCGGGTCACGCAAATGCAGGGGCCAGATATCAGCCAGGGGGCGCCGTCGAACCCGGCTAACGAAGACGTAACCATCTGCGGTGGGCAGGTCGCCGATCACTGGCAACCGCTCGCCTCCTCGAAGCAGATCGAGCTCGACCAGATGTGCAAAGCTCCGCAAGACCCGTTCACGCTTGGCCAGGTACTCACCCCGACCGTCGGCGTGCGGGCGCTTGTTGGTAGGGGACAGCAACTCAATGACCGTAACAAGCTCTCGGCCATCGCGCAGCCGAATTTCGATACACGACTCCATCATCTGTTCAGGGATGGGCAGGGGGAGAGTCAGTGGGGCGGGTCCTCTCACCAGGGACCCTGGCACCACACCGCGACCAGCCGGCGCAATGGCAACATCCGGTCTCACATGTTCAGGCTTGTGCTCCAGGTACACGCGTTCCTCGATCAACGCCACATACTTAGGAGCAATCTGGGCCATCAGGATCTCGCGCATGACGTTGATATACGCGGAGTGGAAGTCCTCCCAGTGTTGCCCTTCCACGAAGGGATCCATGCCCGGAAACCTCGGTGCCACGCCGATGCCTTCCAAAGCGCAGCCCCTGGTTCCTCCTACCACTGCACCTCGACGCACTCAAACGCAGGGTCTGTGAGCATGGCGGCCTCGAGGGGTTCCGCGGCCTCCTCAGGACCGTGCCGGCTTCTCCGTAGGGAATCTCCCAACCCGAGCCAACTCCCCACTGCGGTGCAAGCTCAGGGTCCTGGTCGTCACGCTGATGTCGGCCATGCGCCTGTCATATATACGCATGCCCTATAGAGTGCCGGGCGGCAGCAGGCGGATCCGGGTATCTGACGCCACGGCCGCCTCCAGCAACGCTTGGATCCTTGCAACAAGCGGTGTGGCCTGTTTGCCTCGCAACTGTTGACCGATAGACAGACCGGGGTCGTGGCTGATGTGCACCTTCCAGGCAGGCTGCGCGTTCTCCGCACGCGCACCCATCCAGCCCACCCCGACCAGGATGCGACAGTCGTCCTCCCAAACCCAGACGCCCCACCCCCAGTCTTCCTGGAACGGGCCATCGCACCGCATGCCAGCGTGCAGCAACACCTCTCGAATCCAGGCCGACAGCTTGCTCCCTGGGCAACCATTGCAATAGGCGAGATCACCCTCCGGCTGGGTGGGAAAGAGCCATGTCTCCAGGTCGATGTCAGCCAAGCGTGTGGCGCTTCGCGGGCTAGGCGGGGGCGGGGGCTCCCGCCTGTTTGGCCAGGGCCGCCTTCTTCTCTTCTACCATGCGCTCCGCCGCCTCGGCGAAGTTGAGCGCCGGCAGCATGTACGGCCCACCGTGGATGAGGCCCGTCGCATTCAATACGAGACCTCGCAGCGTGCCGTACAGGATGGTCAAGGCGTTGGTGATGAGCGTTTCGATCAGGTCGTCGCTCAACTGCCCCTGGAACACGAAGATGCCTTCCACCTCGCACTCCATGCGCAGGACTCGGCAGGCCGCCTCGCTCCCCTTCTGGGCCTGGACGCTGATGGCCAGCGGCACGTTGAAAGCAGGCAGGTTGGGAAGCTGGAGGAAATTGAAGTTGAAGCTCAACTGGCTGTTGTCCGGCTGCGGCTGCTGTTCGTTGAATACATATTCGTTGTTGGGTTCGATAAGAAACCGCCGGAGTCGGAAGCCTTGGAGCTGCATGGCTGAAATCACAGTAACGTCACCTGCCTGTTCGTGTTGGAGGCGGGGCGTTTCGACGCCCTTCCGGCTTCACCTGCCGCGGTGGCGCCGCAGGGCCCGGGCATCCGCCACGAAGGCCTGCAACGGCTGGCCGTCGGCACTGATGGCCAGCACGACCAGGCGATCGTCAGGGGAGAACAGACAGGCCGTGCCATCTTCCAGGAAGGCGCAGGTCTGGCCATCGGGCTGTCGCTGGGTTCGGGCTGAGACCCGCAGGGCAGACAGGGGATCGCCCATGCGCAAGCCGTCCACCGTGTGATAGTCAGGACCGTTGGCGCCCTGCTTCAGGTACACCCCGGTGACCCGCCCGTCGACGGCGTGGACGATGAGCTTTCCGCCATGGTAGGCATACAGCATGCCCCCGTCAGCGGCTGGCACCGCTCGCCGGGCGTGCCCCGCCAGGTCTCCGAGCTGCTGCCGCAGGGCAAACGGGCCGATACGCTGACCCAGAATGATGGTCGGGTCGGCCAGGTCGGCCACCTCTGTCGGCTGGGGCGTCGACGGCGTCGCGGACGAGGGCACGGGCAACACCACCACGGTCCGGTGCGCCTCCGGGGTAGGCTGCGGCCTTGTGTGGGCATGCCCCGGCAACGCCGTCAAGGCGACCGTCACCTCCAGAGTGGTAGCGTTGGCGACCACCACGACGGTCCGCGTGACCGACCTGTAACCCGCGTGGCTGAAGGCCAGCGTGTGCGATCCCGCGGGCACCTTCGTCGTCAGCCCGTCGCCGACCCGCTGCTGGGGATGCCCGTCGATGCTCAACTGTGTATCGGAGGGCGTCACGTGCACCACCAGGTTGTGCCAGTCTGGAACCAGGGTCAACTCCACCTTTTGGGCCTGGCCCTGGTCCAGATCGAGGTCGCGTTCCTGGGTCTGGTAGCCCGGCTTGGAAATGCGCAGATGGTATGGGCCGGCCGGCAGGAAACCCTGCGTCAAAGGCGTCAGCCCTCGCTGATCCCCGTTGATCTCGACCTGGGCCGCGTCTGGCTGCGTCAGCACCTCCAGGCGCCCGGCCACGGGGGCGGTCTTGAAGCTCGAATGTCTCGCAGCCGCGCTATCGTGCACCCGAAAGCCGGCAAAAGCCAGCAGCAGAACACTCGCCCCCAGGATGCCGCCGCCGACCGCCCAGGGAAGCAGTTTGGGGGCATCCGTCAAGCGGGATGGCGCGGACGACTTGACCGCGGCGGGCTTGAAGCTGGGTTCGATCGTCTTGAGGGGGTCTACGATGGGGGCTTTAGGGCGCCAATCGCTATGCAGCGTGGGCAGGTTGTTGAGATCCGGCACACTGAGCCCCAGCAGCAGACGGACCTCCGAGATGGACTGAGGCCGCTCGGATGCCTTCACCATCATCATCTTGTCGATACCAGCCGCCAGCTTGGGCGGGACGTCGGGGCGCAGCGACTGGAGGGGCACCAGGGCGCAGATCTCGGCTGCCCGATCGACAGCCGCCGCCGGAATGGTGCGGCCGATGAGCGCGTACAACGTCGCACCCAGGGAGTAGATGTCGCTCCTCGGATCGGTGCGCCCGCTGTACTGTTCGGGCGCTGTATAGCCTGGCGACACGCACCCCCGAGCAAACGTATTGGTGGCATCCGGGGTAGCTGTATCGAAGAGTTTCGATATACCGAAGTCGATCAGCTTGATGCGCCCCTGCACGTCGAGGATGACGTTGCCCGGCTTCATGTCGCGAAACACGACGACCGGCTTGTGGTTGTGGAGGTAGTAGAGAACGTCGCAGAGCTCCTCGGCCCAGCGAACGATCATGCTGATGGGAATGTTCTCTTCTTCGGCCACGACGGTCGACAGCGTGCGCCCTTTGATGTAGTCCATGACCAGGAAGCCCGTGTCGCCCATTTCGAAGTAGTCGTGCACCTTGGGCAGGCTGGGGTGATCGAGTTGCCGCAGGATGCTCGCCTCGTGGCGGAATTGCCGCATGGCTGACTTGTGGCTGAGCCCCCCCGCAAACATCTCCTTGACGGCGACCAGACGATCCGACGACAGAAGACGCGCCAGGTAGACGCAGCCCATGCCGCCTTGCCCCAGCAACGTTTCGATACGGTATTGGTTGTAGAGGAGCGTGCCCGTCGCCTGCATGTTGACCTCACTCAGGCCAGACTCACCACCGGGCCTGAGATTCCGACTTCTCCTTCAGCAGAGCCCCCTGCGTTTCCTATACCGGTGCGGGATTGGGTTCCTCCAGATACCACGGGACGTTGACCACCACGACCCGGGAGCCTCCCCAGAAGAAGAGCGCCGCCTTCAGACCGATGGCTCGCTTGTTATGGAGCGGGTAGTCATACCAATGCTCCTGCACCAGTTCCGGAATCACCACGACGACGTAACGGCCGGGGTGAGCGTCTCGTAGTTCGATGATGAGGTTGTACAGGGGACGGAACAGCGAGCGGTAGGGTGATTGCAGGATCTTCAACTGGGGGGCTTGCCGCCCGCAGGCCGTCAGGGGTGCCTCGACCATCATCTTCCAGGTGCCCTGCAGCACCTCGCCAGAGTCGTCTTCATCGGTCAGCACCTGCACCGCATGCACCTCGTCGCCCACCTGCATGGCAAAACGGATGGCCTTCTCGGAAAGATAGTTCCACCCTTTGATGGGCACCACCACGACCGGCTGCGGGAGGGCGTCAGTGGCAATGGGCCGGGGACATGCAATGCACTTCCTCACCCAGTCGTAGTGACGTCGGGTGGCGACGAAGGCGGCCAGAAACACGGGCACGACCATGCACGAGATCCAGGCCCCGTCCCCGAACTTCGCCACCAGGACGACGCCGAGGGCGATGGCCGTGGCGACCGCTCCCACCGCATTGATCACCAGGGAGACCGGGCTCTTCTTCTCGGCCCGCAGCCAGTGCCGCACCATGCCGGCCTGAGACAAGGTGAAGGCGCCGAAGGCCCCGATGGCAAACAGAGGAATCAAGCGGTCGGTGATGCCGCCAAAAACGATCAGCAGGACGCCCGCCAGCACAGACAGGATAGCGATACCCGTCGAATAGACGAGCCGTCGGCCGAGTACCGCAAAGGAGTGGGGCAGGAAGTCGTCGTGGGCCAACAGGTGGCAGAGCCGAGGAAACCCGGCGAAACTGGTGTTCGCGGACAAGGCGAGCACGGCCAGCACGAACCCTTGCGTCACATAGTAGAACCAGTTGCGGCCGACCACGGCCCCAATGATCATGGAGATGACGCTCTGATACTGGTTGCCGGTGGGATCAGTGGCGCCAATGCCGTATTCGACACAAACGAAGCAGATGCTGGCCAGGAGAAGGGCTAGAATGACAATGATGACCGTCAGCGTCTTCTGGGCGGTTTCGACCCGTGGCTCGGTGAAAACCGTCACGCCGTTGCTGACGGCCTCGACCCCGGTCATGGCCGTGCAGCCGCTGGCGAAGGACTTCATGAGTAGCCACGCCGTCGCGACCTGCGCCACGGTCGCCGCGGCAGGCGGCGCTTCGACGGGGGTTGGGTGACCGCCCGAGGTCACAATCTTGAACAGACCGATGACGAGGACCACCGCCAGCGTCCCCACAAAACCATAGGTGGGAATGAGGAAGGCGTTGCCCGACTCCCGCATGCCTCGCAGGTTGACGAGGGTCAATAGGGCGAGAATGACGAGGCACAGCGACAGAATATAAGGTTGGAGCGCCGGCACGGCCGACACCAGGGCCTCCACGCCCGCGGAGATTCCCACCGCGACGTTGAGAATATAGTCCAGCAAGAGCGATGCGGCAGCCATGAGGCCAAAATAGATCCCGAGATTCTCCTTGGCGACCGTGTAGGAACCACCGCCGTTCGGATAGGCCGATATGGTCTGTCGATACGACAGGTAGAGAATGAAGAGGAGAACCAGGATGAGCGTGATGATGGGACCGATATAATGCAACCCCGCCAGGCCGAGGGGCAGAAGAACGGTCAGGGCGGCCTCCGGGCCGTAAGCCGCCGAGGAGAGGGCGTCCAGGCCGAGAATGGGAATCCCGGCCGATACGCCGATGCGTTGTTCGCCCTCCTCCGCGGTGGCCAGGGGCCGCCCCAGCAGATGATCCAGGATGCTCACGCTAGGCCGGGTTCAAGCATGGCTCCAGCAACCCTGCCGGCCAGTTCCAGTACTCTTTCAAGATGAAGCGGAACAGGCTGGCGTATTGCTTGTGCTGGAGGGCCTGGGCGGTGAAGTCCGCCTCATTGCCCCCCTGCTCCAGGCACCGGCGCCGCATGACGGCAAGCTGGGCCCAGCCTTCGGCCAGGTCGTCGGGTCGGCTGCCCTTCTGGCGGGCTGCTGGGGAGAACCAGACGTCTCGTCCGAGGGGAGAGTCGGGCATTTCCGATCGGCACCGGCCTGCGCTGCCGCGGGCGTGGTCGTCGAGGCGGGCCAACTGGCGAAAGAACTGCGTATTCATGGGGTTTCTCCTTTCCAATATCGGCTCATGACGTGTTCGAACTTGGCGGCGTGCGGGCTGTCCTTGGCATGGCACTTCCAGGTGCGGCCGTGCTTCCAGCGCAGCTCAGCGAGGGCGGTGGCCGTCTCGGCCATGTCCTCGCAGACCTGGCCCCGTTCCGATGCAGCGGCGGCATACCACGACACGAAGGGCGCCTGCCCGAGAGGACCGGGCTCCAGCTCCGACAAGAAGTGATTTCCCTCGCCCAGGGACCAGTCGTGCAGGTGGGAGACTTCGTGCACGACGACCTGCCGCCAGTGGCGATCCGTCTTCTTGTCGATCGCCCGATGCACCCATTGCTGGAGCTGGGTGGGCGGGCGGGCGTGAGCCTTTTCGTCGGCCCCGGCGAGGGCCTTGCGGTTGAGCACGACGACGCCCTCCCGAACCATGGTGGCCCCTTCCACTTCCGGCGGCAGGGCATCGACCAGGTGCACCTCCCGCAACAGCGGAACGAGGTGGTTGCGCACCGATTCGGGGAGGGCATCGAGGGCCGCCAGGAACCGCTCCTGATCGCGACAGGAGAAGCCGTGAAAGGCGATGAAACCCGGCTGTTGCATACGGGCCGCGTTGCCCTGCGCCGGGACGGACGGCAAGCCGTGGCGCCACAGGAAGGCCGTATTCTGGCGAGACTCTTCCAGCGCGCCGGCGATGGTGACGGGCAGCGGGACCTCGAACTCCGGCCAGGCCGGGCGGGGTCTATGGGACGGATTGCGATACACGATTCTATCCACGGTGCACTCCTTTGATCTGTATCTGGGGTGCACAAAGGATAGCCGGGCCCGCTCACCAACCGCTCACCAACCTTAGAGGGCTCCGCCCCCCAGCCGTTCGCTACGCTCACTGGGGCCCCCCCGGCTCGTGCTATAGGGAAGCTGGGCGGCATCGGGCTTCGCCCACTACTAGCCAGCGTCCACCTGCAGGGCTTCACCCCCCTCGCTCGCTGGGGGGGCCCTTGCTTTAACGGCTTTCGCCGCTGCGACTGCAGCCGTTGAACCAGGCGCTGGCTAGTAGGGCGCGGAGCGCAGATGCCGCACAGCTTCCCTATAGCACGAGCCGGGGGGGCCCCCAGTGAGCGTAGCGAACGGCTGGGGGGCGGAGCCCTCTAGGGCAGGGCGAACTCGCGGTGGGCGGTCAGGGTCTCGCTCTCCGGAACCTGGGCGTCTACCCATTCCGCGTGGTAGGCGAACGCGTTGTGGTTATGTATCGATTCGTGCGACTCGCATTCCACCTGGAACCACGCCACCCGCTGGTCCTGGCGGAGCGCCAGCACCGCGTCTCGGAGCACGTCTTCGACGAACTTCGGGTTCTCGTACGCCTGCTCCGTGACGAACTTCTCGTCTTCCCGTTTCAAGAGCGGATACAGCTCGCACGACCCCAGCCCTTCCATCTGCCGCACCAGCTCCTCAATCCACATGAAGCCGTCGGCACGAAGCTGTGTCTTCACCGTCAGATGCGCCCGCTGGTTGTGCGCGCCATGCTTCGATATGGTCTTGCTGCACGGGCACAGAGTCTGGATGGGCACCACCACCCCCATGATGAAAGTGAACACCTCCCGCTCCAGCACGCCGTGAAACGACACGTCGTAATCCATCCAACTGGTTTGCATGGACACGGGAGCCTGCTTTTCGATAAAATATTTGAACTGTAGCGATATCTCCGTGCGGGCTGCCCCCAGCCGTTCCTGCCCGTTGGCCAGGATGGCCCGCAGGTCCTTACCGCAGATCTGCCGCTGCGACCACTGCCCCAGGATGTCGACGAATCGACTCAGGTGCGTGCCTTTGTATTCCTTGTGCAAATCAGCCGCCATGCACACGTTGGCCTGCACGGTTTGATGGCCCCGGTTCTGCTCCAGGATGGAGAATGGAAGGTGAATGTTCTTGACCCCGACACGGTTGATGGCGATGCCCCGTTCGTCGGGCTGGTTCTGGACGTCTTTCATCACGGGCTTGAACGTTCTGGCGTGTGCGCCGAGTTCCCGCTGCTCTAGATGCGCGCCGACCAGCGCTCCAGCCACTCCAGGGTACGTCGCCACAGGTCGTGCCAGTCTTCTTCTCGCATGAAGTGGGTCGACTCCGCGTATTCGTGATACTCGCCGCGCCCCGAGAGAAAAGTCCTGGCCTTGTCGGGCGGTACGTTTTCGTCTTTCCCGGCGTTGAATGCGAGCACCGCGGCGCGCGTGACTTCGTCGGGGTGATGCAGGGGGTTCGGGCCGGCTTCTTCAGGGAGGTCCTGTCCCAGTCCCCAGTCCGGCGACCCGAGAATCGGGACTATGGCCGTCACCCTCGAGTCGTACAACGGGGCTCCGAAGGCGATACAGCCCCCCATGGAGATGCCGGCTACCGCGACCGGCAGCGGTCCGGTCAGTCCGAGCAGCGCATCCACAATATCGGGAATCTCCTGCACCGACCCGGCCAGCATGCGGGCAAACCACAGCTTGAACTCCGGCCCGTCGACTCGTTCTTCGAAGCGTTCAAGCCGCCGCGCCCCGTGCCCCCAGGCATCGACGGTCGCCACCAGAAAGCCAGCCCGGGCCAGCGACTCGGCCTCGGCTCTCTGCGTCTCCTTGCATGCCCCCAGGCCATGGTACAACAACACCAATGCCGGGAACCCGGAGGGTACCTGCAAGAGCACCGGTGCGCCGCCGTGCCGGGTGGGCAGGAGGGCTTGAATCTCTCTCATCGCTGCCCGATCAGATAGTAGCAAGTCTCGTTCCCCACCACCCGGGCTGCGTGGACCGTGCCCCGGCGCAGCCGCAATCGATCGCCGGCGCCCACTGAATAGACGATCCCGCCGATGGTGAAGTCCATGCGACCGCCCAGCACCCACAGACATTCATCGTGATCGTGCTGGTGGTCGGAATAGATGGTGCCCGGACCGTCCGACCAGGTCATGGTGTGGTAGCCTTCGTCATGCAGGACACGGCAGGCTTTGTCGCAAGCTGGCACGGGGCCCACCAGGGGAACAAGCTCGGGTTGCACAGAGGGGAATTGGGCATGCCTTCGAGGCACCCTGCCACTTGTCAAACAACGCTGCGAAGGATACGATGCAACCATGAAACCTCTGCGCGGCCTGTTGTTGCCAGCCTTCCTGACCCTTTTTGCCGCCGGCTGCAGCCGGTCAGCAGTGCAGCTACCCACGGCTTCCGAGTCGCCGGTTCCCGTCACCGTGAAGGACGGCGTCAAGGCTCCTCAAATCGATCCGGGCGCGAATCCCGGGCAACTCTCCGGGCAAGTTCCGACGCGACGCAAGGGGCTGGCTGCCCACCTGGGTGTGGTCGAGGTGAGGGACGTGGAGGGTCGTCTGGTGGCCCGCGCGAAGGTCAACCAAGATGGCGGCTTCCAGGTAAACCTGCCCCCCGGCGACTACACGGTATCTGCCAATGCCCCGGGCTACAAGCACATGGCGACGGGCACCGTCACGGTCGGGTCTGGGCAGGTCAATCGAGTCGAGTTGAAGGCCCCAGACTCCTGATTACTGCCCGCCCTCGTCGCGCACATCGGAGAACTGGAGACCAGGCGTGGCCCCGCCGGGCGGCGTCGCAAGGAAGGGCACCCACAAAGCGCGAGTGTAGGAAGTCCGGCCGCTGTTGACCTGACCGACGGACGTCAGGTTCCCCTGCGCATCCAGGCTCACCGTGAACGATTCCGCCGCCGCACTCGTCACCGGGACCACAGTAGAGGAAGGAGAAGCCGTCATCTGGCCTCCGTTGAGGCGAAACCACTCCAGACCGCTACGAGCCAGGTAGTAGGCCCGAGAAGCCATGGTCGTACGGGTGGCAAACTGGTTGTCGTACTGGATCCAGGCCAGCAGCACCGTCACCATGGATACGACGATCAAACAGAGAAACAATGCCATGATGAGCGCCATGCCCCGAAGGCGTCGGACGAGTCGGCGGTGGTACATCAGAAAGTCAATGTAGCACATGGCACTATTCGGCCACAAGGGCACCTTGAAGCCTGGCGAGGAGAATGCTACAACCTTTGTGATGACGGCTGAGGAGGTTCGGTGATTGCCATCTGGACGGTCCCCGCGACGAGGCATGACGCTCGTCGAGTTGATGATCTCTTTCTTTGTGCTCGGCCTGATGATGACCATGGTGGTCAGCGGCGTGGTCTCGGCCCTGCGCGGAGAAGCGACAGCCTCCGCTCAAATGGAGACCCTTCGCCAGTCCACTACCGCGCTCGACAGGCTCGAGCGGGAGTTGCGCATGTGCCAGCAAGTCTACATTCCCGATGTGACCAGTTCCAGTTCTGCCAAGAAATGGCCCAGGAGCGGGCCGTACACACCGAAGCTGACCAAGCGCCCATTCACCTTCAAACACCCCACCTGGCCTCTGGACGGGGCCGGCCCGTGTGGATACCAGGTGGTCGCCTATCGATGGGACTGCAACCGGCAGGTACTACAGCGGGTCCTCTACTGCGCCAACAGCTACTCTCCGTGCGGCAATCCACCGACCTGTCACGGCATGACGTGGCAGTGTGTGGCCATCAACGTCACAAATTTTGCCGTACAGCCGGTCTCCATGAACGGCAACGCCCCATGCAATGCGTGGTATATGGGCGTGGGGTTGACGGTCCAGGCCGGCAGCTCCGCTGTGACCTACGGCATGGGTACGCCCCCCGGCCCGTGCAGCACGCCCCTGCCCCTGACCATTCCCATCGAGGGGCTCGCTCCCGGCTGGCCCAGGTGCACGACATGCTGCAGTACTTGCGGCGTGAATTTCTGAATCTCGACTGCAGGAGTTCCTGCTCATGAAACAACGACATCACAAAGGCTTGACCATGTTGGAGACCATGATGGCCATGGTGGTGGCCTTCGTGGGATTTACGCTGTTGATGGGTACCCTGGTGAGCACGGCGCGGTACACCCAGTCCAGCAAGGAAAGCTCGGTAGGTACCATGCTCGCCCAGAGCGAGCTTGACCAGCTCTCCCTGTACGCTCCCGACGACCTGAGCAGCTCCACCGGCAGCTTCAATCCTCCATATACCGACTACAAGTACAGCATCTCCGTGCAAAATTACGCTTCTCACCTGGATGAGGTATCGGTCGTCGTCACCACACCCAGCGGACGCAACATCACTCTGGAGAATCTGGTCAAGGACCTCCAGCTTTATGGGCTTGCCGTGACCGAGAACTCCACCGGTACCGTCAACGTCGTCTACCAGGACAAGCCTAGCAAGACCATTCACCACCTGACGGGAACCCTGGGGGGCACGCTCACGTCGACCGCCGAAGCGCTGGCCAGTGTGACCCCCAGCCAGGTTTCCGCTCTCGGCGGCGACCCCCTGGACAACATGGTCTGGGCCTTTGACGCCGGCAGCCACGCGGCAGTCGACGTGACGCTATTCAACGGAACCTCGCCGTCCGACGGCAACTCCTCCGGGGTCCCCTGTCCGGGGGTCGCCTGGGCTCCAAAGTCAGATGGCAACGCGGGCGGGGAACCTCCGACCGGCCGCATCGGCGGCATCGCCCTCTCGTGGGACACGGCTCGCTCCAATTGTGAGCTGCTCACCGTGGTTGACCGGACCAACCGCTGGATCGACCACTGCTGGCTCTTCGGCCATAAAGCGTACGACTGGAAGGGCCATGACTTCCCGGCCCCTCCGCACCCGCTGGGTGAGCCTTTGGGGGTGGCAGAAGGCTATGGGGGAAACACTTTGTGGGTGGGCGACATCACCAACCTCTGCCTTCGTCACGGTCTGATGAACGATACCAGCGCCTGGGGCGAAAGCTGGGATCCCGTCCAGTATCGGCCGCAGGGAATGACCATGCCCCTAGGACTGGCCTGTACGCCGTGGTCGGACTTCGTTTTCGTCGATGACCCCTGCAACCTCTGGATCATGCAACCTCCCGCCACGGCCTTGAGCAACAGCACAGTGACCCACAACGCCAGCAACGGCACGTGGTGGAAGATCCCCCTGCCCGCCGCACTCCAGACGGCCTGGCCCTCCGGCCTGTCGTGGGACAACATCGCCGGCGACTATCGGCATCCGAACAAAACCGTCAACGCCACCAATACCTCTGGCAATCTCTGGATGCTGGACGAAGCCGGCGGCGTCTGGGTCGTCAGTGGGCTGGTCACCGGCCTGGGCAGCAACCACGGTCCAGCCTGCAGCCCATGCGGGTGCGGCGACTGCGGCATGCCGGCCGGCGGCAGCGTGAACGTCAGCACGACGACCCCACCCGTCTTCACCCAGGTGTACTCCCCCTCAGGCTCCCTCGCCAGTCCGTCGGGTGTCGTGGCCACGCCGATGCCTTGAGGTCCGGCCCGGCCGGACTGGCCACCAGCCTGCTCCTGGTTACCGCGCTGCTGGCCACTCCACCGGCGGCGACTCGGCCCGCTCAACAGGTGGCCAGGGATGGAACCGTCTTGCTCCTCGTTCCGGGGGGACCTTTCCAGATGGGCTCGACCTGGTGGAAGGATCAGGAGCCCGCTTTGACGGTTGACGTACCGACCTTCTACATCGCTCGGAACCCGGTGACCAACCAACAGTTCCGGCGATTCGTGACGGCGACCCGGTTTCAAGCGCAAGGCCACTGGCAGGAGGGGTACCACCACTACGGGTCGCAGGTTCCAGTCGTGGACGTCACCTGGTCTGATGCCCGCGCCTACTGCACCTGGGCCGGCGTCCGGCTTCCAACCGAGGCGGAACGCGAGAAGGCTGCCCGCGGCTTAGACGGCCGGCGCTACCCGTGGGGATCTCGCTGGAACCCTGACCTGGTCAACGCTCGGACCATGCGGGGAAGACCCACTCAGCCCATCCGCGTCGGCCGTCATCCAGGCAACGCCTCGCCGTATGGCGCCCTGGACATGACCGGCAACATCTGGGAGTGGACCTCGTCACTCTACTGGCCGTATCCCTATCGAACCGACGATGGCCGCGAAAACCCTGCCACACCAGAGGACGGCTTGCGGGTCTGCCGCGGCAGCTCTTGGACGTGCGACAACCCCATCAAGATGACGACCACCTGGCGCACCCCTCTGGGCGCCCAGTTTTTTGCGTCGACGACAGGCTTTCGGGTAGCCTCAACCCCTTGATGTTAACAACCTGTTAACGCGGGCGGCGCCGGCGAGCGCTATGCTGTCGGAAGCAAAGTTGAGGAGCGTTTCCATGCAGACATCTGCTCTATCGGCCCGCGCCCTGCCGGTCACCCGCGCACAGGCACCGCCGCCGTCTCCATTTCAGCGCCCGGAGGACACCGTCGTTTTTCCCGCCATGAATCCGTTGCTGTTGAAGTCTCTCGAGTTTGACGTCGAGATCAACGGCATGGCGGGCGGCTCATCGCTCCACGCCCCGCTCCAGCTCACGGTCGGCAGCAAGTCGGGCGACCTCACCTACGACCTGCCCCTGGTCGGCAACCAGATGAAGGGTACGGGGACGTTCGACGGCAAGCCCCTGGACGAGACGTGGACGTTCAGCCAGATGCAGCTCAAGGTCGACGGCCATTATGACGGCGCCGAGGAGCACCTGGTGATCGCGGTCGACGACAAGGGCGTACAGCACGTCACCGGCACGGTCGGCCAGTACGCCGTCAAAGAAGACATCACCAGTTGGGACAAGACCGCCACCGAAGGGTACGTGGTCGACGGTACCATCGGCGCTTCGAAGATCCACCAGGAATACGAGCAGAACCACGCCGGTCAGGACGGCAAGTGGCAGACCACCATGCAGGGGACGGCATCGTCGGCCTCCAGCCACTTCGCCACGCTGCACGATCGGCACCAGTTCGACGCCCAGGGCCAGAACGGCCACACGGCCTGGACGGCCACCGGCGCGATGATTTTCGTGCCCGACCCTAACGCCCCGCCGCCTTCAGACGGCTAAGTAGCAGCGGCGCCATCTGCTCGGCAAAGATGCGGTTGCCCTCCGCATTGAAGTGGCAGTCTAGCGGATAGAAGAGCGACTGCGTCGCGCACGCCTGTCGCATGCTCCACGTCACGGACAAGAACGGCAGGTCGGCCAGGCGGCAGGCCTGTGCGATGGAGTCGTCTTGAACGTCGTTCGTCACCATGCGCGGATCGATCTGAAACCCCAGCCGGGCGAAGTGCTGTTGGTCCTTCGCACTCATGTAGATGCCCCAGGGAACCGACACGACCAGGACCTCAGCGTGGTTCGCCTGGGCCACCTGTCGAATACGGGTAAAGTGCTGCGCCATGTTGCCGATCTGCATCTGCGTGAACGGGCCCTTGAGATCGACCAGCGATGAGAAGTAGTCGGGGTAGATGACGCCCAGGACAAAGGACCCCGGATTGAGGCGTCCATCGGTCCAGGCCTGGCGGATGGTCGGATCGATGGTGTCGTAGTGAGACTTCTGCTCTGGCGTGAGCGTCTTAATCAACCGTTGCATGTCCGCTCGCCAGACCTTGTCGATATGTTGAGTATGCATGATGGTGCGTTGGACGATCCACTGGATGAGATGGGGGTAGACCACGTCCAGGGGAC
>DASYBA010000294.1:0-9929 GCA_036501005.1 Candidatus Xenobia bacterium
GGAATATGGTCGGTAAATCTTATACTTGAGCATCGTCCCTCCCGGAGATTGAAAGATGTTCAAGAATTCGGAGGCTGGATCAAATCTCCTCGCCACACATCTCTACTTACGGTAGAGTTCTTAGGACAGGCTCCTAGCTCGAAAAGGAGCGGTCGGTCCCACTGTCTAACTCTCGGGCCCACACCGGCTGCCAGCCCAGACGTCGCACAGGGGGTCTCATGGCCAACACTGCACAAGCTCCGCCAGACGCCATTGCCAGGGTCATTCGAGCCAGCTATGACCACTGCCTGGTCGGGCTGGCCGACGTCGTCGGCCTCACCTCCGACGATCAAGTGGAACTTTCCGCCAACGGTTGTTACCTGACCACGGCCGACGGCACCGAATACCTGGACTGCTTCGCCGGGCTGGGGGTCTTCAACCTGGGGCATCGACACCCGGAGGTCATCAAGGCGGTCACCGAGCAGATGAACCGCATGCCGTTGAATGCCTGGACCTTCTTTCACAACATTCCCCTGGCTGAGCTGGCCGAGGCACTGGCGGCCGTCGCACCTGGCAAACTGACCCGCACCAGCGTATTCAATTCATCCTCCGAGTCCATGGACATCGCCCTCAAGACCGCTCGTCTGGCCACCGGGCGCAAGCGCTTCATCGGTTGCTGGGAGGCCTATCACGGCAACACCATGGGAGCACAGAGCGTGAGTGGCCAGCGCTTTCTCCGCGCCGCCATCGAGCCGCTTCTCGATACGGACCTGGTCACCTATGGCGATATCGATTCGTTGCGCAAGGTGGCGTCTGTTGAACACGCCGCCATTGTCCTTGAACCCATCCAGGGTCAGGTCAACCGGATTCCACCGCCGGACTATTTCCGCCAGGTTCGGGCCTTGTGCGACGAACTCGGCATCCTGCTCATCGACGACGAGACACAGACCGGGCTGGGCCGCACTGGCAAGCTGTTCGGCATCCAGAACTACGACGTCGCGCCCGACCTGATGGTGCTGGGCAAGGCCTTGAGCGGCGGCGTGGTGCCCATCTCCGTCGTCATGTACACGGAGGAGATAGCCAATAAGCTGGGCACCAGTGCAGCCTTCTATCATGGCACGACGTTTGGGGGCAACGAACTGGCCTGCGCGGCCGCCAAGACAGCCATCCACGTCATGCTGAAAGACCACATTCCGGAGCACGTGACCAAGCTGGGGGCCTACCTCCAGCAACAACTGGCCCAGATCTACCACGACAACCAGCGGTTTCTACGAGAATACCGAGGCATGGGCTTCGTCGGCGTCCTGGAGTTCAAGGAGACCCGGGATGCCTTCTGGTTCAACCGGCAAATGCTCCAAAAGCACAAAATCATGCTGTTCATGACGCCTCGGGGAGACGACCCGAGCGCCGTGACCAACCTCAAGATCATGCCACCATTGATTGCCCAGCAGGCCGAGATCGACAGGTTGTTGCAGGCCTTGCGGGCCAGCTTTGCCAGTCTGGCCCAGGTCACCCCCGCAGAGTTTGAGGCGATGCTCCAGAAAATCATGTCCAACCGCCTCGTCAGAGAAGCCATGGCACCATGAAACGAGCCCTGCAGTTCATGGGGGCCGGTCCCACCACGCTGCCGGACGTCGTGGCCCCGGTCGCCAGGCTGGCTGACGAACTGGGGTACGAGTCGCTGTGGGCCGGCCAGCGGGTGGCGTGCCCGGAGCCCCCGCTGCCGCCCCCTTTCAACTTTCCCAGCAGGTCGCCCAGCCATGACCCCATCGTGGCCCTGACCTATGTGGCGAGCCAGACACAACGTGTGCGCCTGGGTACCGGCGTGCTGGTGCTGCCCTTTCACCATCCTGCGGTCCTCGCCAAGCAGGTGGCCGGGCTCGACGTTCTGTCCAAGGGTCGTCTGATCTGCGGCATTGGCGTCGGTTACATGGAGCCTGAATTCCGCACGCTCGGTGTGCCTTTCCGCGAGCGAGGACGCCGGACCGATGAATGCCTGGACGCCATGCAAGCGCTGTGGACCATGGACAAGCCGGCCTACCACGGCCAGTTTTTCACGATTGAGAACATCGACGCCTGGCCGCGCCCGGTGCAGCACCCCCTCCCCATCGTCGTGGCCGGCAAGGGACCCCTGGCCTTTCGGCGGGCCGTCACTCGTGGGCACGGCTGGTACGGCGGCCCGTTGAACCTGGAACAGACGGCGCAATGCCTGGCCGGGCTGCGAGAGGCCGCCAGCCAGCACGAGCGTCCCAGCCACCTGGGGCGGCTGGAGATCTCGGTGGGTCCGGTGCCCGAAGCGGGCGTGAAAAGCCCAGACGCCATCCATCGATACGAGGACCTGGGGGTCGATCGATTGATTTTCTGGCCCTTTGGTCCGTGGGCCTGGCCGCGGTTGGACGGCACGCCGTGGGTCCTGCCCATCCCGGTGGTGCCCGATCCCAACGCCATGACCGCAGCCGTGATGGCCCTGCCGGTCGCGAAGCTGGTCGAGATGGCGTCGGCGTTCCTGCATGAGTACGCCCCGCCCCGCTGAGCGCAGGAATTTGCTATAATGGCCTGGAGATGCAGCAGGGCATCGTTAGGAGAAGCCGCATGAGCACCCCCCGGGATACCGTCTTGCCAGGTCTGTCAGAAGCCGCTGCCGGGTCGATACAGGACTTGATGACCAAGGGGTTTGTGGTGTTGCCCGGCTTCTTGCGTTCGGCCGAAGTCGACATGTTGCACGATGAGTACAAGGCGCTGGACCAGAATCGAATGGCGGGCGTGCAGAAGAAGTTCAGCAAACTGCCGTCCCGGGCGACCCTGGAAACCCTGTATCACCGGTTCGAACCCATCAACGATCAGATCAAGACCCAGACCGACATTTGCGTGAACATGGTGCACTCCGGCATGTACTTCGCCATCGAGGAAGGGATAGCACTGGCCTGGCACCAGGATCACCCCCCTTACTACATGGTGCAGGGTTTTTACGACTACCTGAACTTCTACATGCCGATTCGCAAACCGAACAAAGAGAAGAGCAACGTCCAGTTGATCCCGTACGACCGTCTGGCGGCTCGCGCGCCGGAGGTGGCGCAGCGGATCAAGGGACGAGGGGCGCGACGCGTCATGGTGCCTTTCAACACCATGGAAACCCGCTTGCGCGACGGCAAGACGATCCTGCGAGACGACGACCTGGGTGGCTTTCTGGAGATTCCCTTCAACCTGGACGAGCTGGCCTTTACCCCCGAGCTGGAAGCTGGAGACCTCCTCGTCGTGCGAGGCGACGTCTTGCATCGGACCCAGGATGCGGACACCGATCGGGTCGCTCTATCGGTACGCTTCTGCAATGCCGACAAGGTCGTGTCGCTGCGAACGCTGTCCGATATGAATCCCGGCAAGCTGCGCTACATCAGGGCCAACGGCTTCCTGGCCTACAGCATGTTCAAGAGTTTCGAGCGTTGTGGGCAAAACGAGGTCAGGCTGGAGGACTATCTCTCGGCATGCGGACAGATCCTGGCGACCCCCAGGGCTGTTTCAGAAGCCGAGTTGATGGATGCAGTCGCCGAAGGTTGGCTGGCGAGCCACCCAGACATCCAGGATAGTCGGGCGGCCCTCTCCACCTTGCTGCAACAGTTGCTGCCTTCGGACGATGACGTCTACCACTACTGAATAGGAGTTCCCCATGATTGACGGCTGTAGATTTGTCGACTGCGACATGCACGTGTCGGAGCCTATCGACTTGTTTGACAAGTATCTGGACCCGGCTTACCGACATCGCATCACGGTGCCACGGAAGAAGGCTTTCGGAGGCGGCCACTCCATGGTCGACCGAGTCTTGATCGATGGGCGACCGATGTCCCGGGACATCCCCCGCGACTTCAAGCTGTTCTTTCCCCGAGCGGCCTCCCCGTCCGCGCAGGCGACGAAGGAGCTGGTACATCGCTATAAATTTGCGGTCGACCGAGACTGGGATGCCGAGTCGCAGGTGATGGCCATGGACATGGAAGGAATCGACATAGCCGTTCTCTTTCCGAGTACCGGTCTTTATCTGTTGCAGCCGGACATGGAGCCACACTTTGCGCTGGCGGTCTGTCAGGCCTACAACAACTGGATGCACGAGTACACCAACCATTGCCCTGAGCAGATGAAGTGGATCGCCATGCTGCCCTATCACGACGTCAACCTCGCGTGCCGCGAACTGGAGCGTTGTGTCAAACTGGGGGCCCGTGGTTCCTTCTTGCGGCCCAATCCGGTGGGCGACGTCGCCTTTCAGGGCGAGTGTCGCCACACCCACAAGTACTGGGGCTGCATCTACTGGATGGGGCTGTACGAGTTGCAGGAAGAACTCGGGGTGCCCTTGTGCTTCCACGAGGGGACGGGCATCTGGGGCTCGCCTATCGAGGCACGTTTCGGCGAGGAGTTCATTCCGCGGCATATTGCTTCGCACTGGGTCGAGGCGCAACTCGCCATGATCGCCATGATGACGGCCGGGATTTTCGAGCACTTTCCAAGCTTCAAGGTCGCGTATCTGGAGGCTGGCGCGGCGTGGGTACCAGGACTCCTGAGCCGTATCGAGTCAAACTATCGGTTGTTTCACGCGAGGCACAACAGCGCCCACCTGTCCATGACGCCCAAGGAATACTTCCAACGCCAGTGCTGGGTGAGCACCGAAGGAGAAGATCCAGAGCTAGGCGACGTCATCGGTCGTTTGGGCCCGGAACACATTGCCATCTCTTCGGACTATCCGCATTATGACTCGGAGTTTCCCAATGCCTCCCGGGAATTGTTGGAACATGTGCCCAAAGAACACGCCACCAAGATCCTGAGAAGCGCGGCCGACTTGTATGGATTCACCGACGAAGACTTTGCCAAGGCCGATGCGGCGCACGCCCGGCGGAAGCCGGCGGTAGCCGCAGGAACGGCGTCCGCGTGATGCACCAGGACGAGCAAGTCCAGCCGAAGACCACCCCTGCCGGTGTCGGATACAACCTGTCGATCTCTCGACACGTCGCGACCATCGAATTGAACAGCCCGGACACGAACAATGCGCTCAGCCCCGAAATCCTCGGGGGTATCACGGCTGACCTTGAGAGACTGGGAAAGGACAAGGCCATCCGGGCCATCTTGTGGACCTCCAACCTGAGGGGGATATGGAGCGTCGGCGGCGACCTCAACCAGGTCTTGCAGTTTTTCGAACGGGAGGCCGAAGTTCAGAAAGCGGCCCAGAGTTTCGCCCTCGACAGTTGGCTGAAGAGCATCGAC
The DNA here is from genome assembly GCA_036501005.1 of Candidatus Xenobia bacterium. GTDB lineage: Bacteria > Vulcanimicrobiota > Xenobia > RGZZ01 > DASYBA01 > DASYBA01. The sequence continues at coordinate 5,224 of DASYBA010000294.1, forward strand.
AACATCGTGAAGCTCATGCAGGTCATGCGGGAGTGCCCTCGACCGATCGTCGGCCGAGTTCAAGGCATCGCCTACGGCAACGCGGTCGTGTTTGTGGCCCTGTGCGACGTGTCGATTGCGCTGGCTTCCTCGCTGTTCAGTTTTCCCGAGGTTCGACACGGTTTTGCTCCCGTCACGCTGGCCCTGGCCTCTATCGACAAGCTGGGGTCCGGCCCCCTGCTGGCCTGGGGGATGAGTGGCGAGCGGTACAGTGCGGAGGAAGCCCGGGCGGCCGGCGTCGTCACCAAGGTGGTGGCCCGCATGGACGAGTTGGATGGCGAGGTCGAACGGTATCTCAACGCGTTCCGGAAGAATTCCCCGGATGCCATGGCGGCCTACAAGGCCGGCGTCAATCGATTGCTGGGCCTGGACTTCCATCGGCTGCAGGCGCTCGCCAAAGACGGGTGGTTTCGTCTCCTCACGCACGGCCCGCTGGCCGACAGCAATCCTCTCGAAGGCCTGCGGGCGTTCCACAGCCAGAGAAAGCCCCGCTGGGACGTCAGCGACTGAGCGCCGCCGGAGCAGCCGGCGTCTGGCGGGCCAACACGTGCTCCGCCAGTTGGCGCACCGTGGGGTACTCGAACACCACGGTCGCCGGCAACATGTCGTCAAAGACGGCATTGAGACCCTCAGTCAGTTCGACCGCCATGAGAGAATCGAGCCCCAGGTCACGGAAGGGCTGCTCCAGTCCCACCTCGTCAGTGGCCACTCCGACGATCTTGGCCACTCGCTGACGGATGGTCGACTGGACGTTGTCCTGCGTGGCCACGGCGGCGACCTCAACCGCCGGCGCCTCGCGGGCGAGACGCTCGAGGTAGCTAGCCAAGGCCGCCGCCGTCGGGTATTCGAAAGCGGCCGTGGGGGCAACGCTTTGCCCCAGCAACTGCTCCAGACGAGTACTCAGCTCCACGGCCATCAAAGAATCCAGCCCCAGTTCGCGTAACGGGACGTCGGCCGGCACCTGCTCCGGGGGAAGAGCCAATACCCGAGCGACTTCGTTCAGGGTCCACTGGCGCACGTCGGCCGGGGGCCTGGACGAAATGGCCGGAGCGCTGCCGCGGACCAGGTCCACCTGGCGTTCAACGTAGGCAACCAGAGCGTCGGCATTGCCGTGTTCAAAGATGATGGTGGCTGGCAGGGACAGGCCGAACAGGTGGTTGAGGGTCTCGCTCAGCTCGACGGCCATCAAGGAGTCCACCCCGATGCTTCGGAAAGGCTGGCGCCAGTCCACCTGATCGGCCGACAGGGCCAGCACCTTCGCCAGACTCTGCCGTACCGCGTCGCGTACCGACACCGCCCCGTTCCGTTCCACAGCCCCCGCTGCATGGGAAGGCTGCAGGCGTTCCAGGAACAAGGCCTTGCGAGGGTCGACTCGACCCCAGAGGGCTCGCCAGTTCATCTTGAGGACGGTCACCGACCCCTGCGCCCCCAACAGGTCTCCCAGCATGCCCAAGCCAGCCACGACCGAGACCGGCCGGACGCCCGCCTGACTTTGACGTTGCTTCTGGCGGTCGGTCAACCGCTCGTACATGCCGACCGCCCAGGGGCCCCAATGAAGGCAGACCGCGGGGAGTCCGGCCGCCCGACGGTGGAGGGCCAGGCCATCGAGAAAGGCATTGGCGGCCGCGTACGAGGACTGGCCAGGGTTGCCGAAAACCGCGGTCGACGAGGAAAACAGGACGAAAAAGTCCAAAGCCATGGTGCGGGTGGCTTCATGCAGGAGCCAGGCCCCGTCCATCTTGGCGGCCAGGACGTCGGCATACCGCTCCCAGCCTTGCTGCGCCAGGAGCCCGTCGTCCACCTTTCCCGCCAGGTAGAAGACCCCGCGGAGAGGGGGAGAGGCCTTGGCCAACTCTGCACACACCTGCTCGAGAGCGCCCGCTTGCCCGACGTCCAGGCTGCGCACTTCACAGCCCGGCACCGCCCCGGCGGACGCCGAACGGCTGGTGACGACCACCCGGCCCGCCCCTTCCGCCGCCAGCCAGGCCACCAGTTCCCGACCGAGGGCCCCCAGTCCGCCAATCACCAGGTAGCTGCCGTCCGCGCGGATCGCCGGACGCGAAGCGGGGAAGCCGGTCCGCTGCAGCCGAGCCACGTAGCGGGCCCCGTGGCGCAGGGCCACCTGCGACTCCGGCCCATCGGACTGGATCTCTCGGAGCAACGCAGCCTCGCTGGACGCTTCCTGGTCCACGTCGACCAACCGACACGACAGCCGCGGGAACTCCAGCGCGGCAGTGCGGACCCAACCCCACAAAGGGGCCTGGCCGACCTCCACGTCCTCACCCTCCACAGACTGCGCCCGGCGAGTCACGAACAGGACCGACGGGGGCATCTTGGCAGCAGCCATGGCGGGGACGAGCGACAACAATTGGGAGAACAGGGTCCGCTGACTGCCGGCAGTGCAGCCGGCCTCATCCAGGGCCCACAGGACCACCACCCGGGAGGCGAGCGACTCGATGTTGCCCAGCCCGTCGCGGGTCTCTACCTGGACCCTGTTCTGTCGCAGGCTCTCGGCGAGACGCCGGCCCAACCCACCCCCATCGCCCAGGACCAGGCAGGAGGACAGCGAGGTCGTCGGGGCTTCTCCCGCGGACGCCCAATCCACAACGTAGAGCCAGTCTTCGGTCGCGCCGCGAGTCAGTCGCAAGAGACCTGCCCGGTCGACCTCCCGGCACTGGACCCCCTCGATGCAAGCCACCTCCCGGCCGTCGTCATCGACGGCCTGCACGTCGAAAGTCACCGCCCCTTCGAGGGCCGAGCCGGCTCGAACAGAGACGTGCAAGCGGTGCGGAGGCTGGGCCTCGCAAGTGAACCTGCCGATGGCAAAGGGCAGCATGAGGCGGGACCCGGGGTAGCCGGCCGCCACCTGCAGCATGGCGTCCAGCAGCACCGGATGCCACCGGTACCCCAGCGTTTCGGTACCGGGGGGCAAGCCGACTTCCCCCACCACCCCGGTCGCGCCCCTGCCGATTTCGAGCAGGCCGCGGAAGGCCTCTCCGTGCACGATGTCGACCTGCCGCAGCGCGCGGTAGACCTCCTCAACGTCGAACGGAACCATGTCCGGGAGCATGTCCCAAGCCGCGCCGTTTCCCTCGTCCGGGCTCAAGGTGGCCACCGCGTAGGTTCGCCATGCCGTATCCAATACCTCGTCTTCAGCCCGCCCTCGAATCGTGCACGACACCCGAGTCGAGGTCACGAGACTGAGCACGGTCTGCAGCACGACGGTGTCACCGGGTTCCAGCACCAGGGGTTGCGGGATGGACACGTGGGTGACCGCGTGCCGACCTGGACCAAACCATTGCCCGGCGGCCGCCTGGGCAAGCTCCAACCAGGCGGCCGCCGGGACGACGACCCGCCCGGCCACGCGGTGATCGGCCAGATACGGGAAGGCGTGAGTATTCACCTCGGACGAGAAAACCATCTTCCGGCCGGGGTCCGCATCGGTGGCCCGACCCAACCAGGGGTGGACGGCCGCCGCGGGCCTGGCCATGCGGCCCGTCACCCAGTAGCGCTGCCGTTGGAAGGGGTAGGTGGGCAAGGCCACTTTCCGATAGGGATAGGGCGCATCAAAGGCGGTCCAGTCGATGGGCACGCCCCGCACGTGGAGCTGAGCCAGGCTGCCCAACAGGACCTGCCAGTCCTCCCGGCCCTGCCGCAACGAGGGCAGGCACAGGACGGGGTCCTGCCGGTCGAGGCTGGCAGTCGCCATGCCCAGCAGCGTCGCTTGTGGACCAATCTCCAGAAAGACCTCGGCCCCCACGTCGGCCAGCGCCCGCACGCCGTCGGCGAAGCGCACGGGGTGGCGGACGTGACGGACCCAGTAGGAAGCCGTCGTGATGTCTCCGTCGGCAGGTTCGCCGGTCAGGTTGGACACCAAGGGCAGACGAGGGGCGGACAAGCGAATCGACGAGGCAGCCGCTTCAAAGTCGGCCAGCATGGGGTCCATCAGGCCGGAATGGAAGGCGTGAGAAACGGACAGCCGCCGGCACTCCACGCCGTCCGCGGCCAGGCGATCGCAAAGGGCCAGGACGTCGGCCTCCGGCCCGGACATGACCACGCTCTCCGGCCCGTTGATGGCCGCCACGCAGACCTTCGTCCCCAGCAGATAGGGAGCCAGGCGCGCCTCGCTTGAGCGCACGGCCGCCATGGCGCCGGGGGTCGAGAGCGCCTGCATCAACCGGCCGCGGGCCGCGACCAGCGACAACCCGTCCTCCAGGCTGAACACCCCGGCCACGCATGCGGCCACCAGCTCGCCGATGCTGTGGCCGATGAGGGCCACCGGCCGCACCCCCCACGACATCCAGAGCTGGGCAAGGGCATACTCCAGGGCGAACAAGGCAGGCTGGGTGTACTGCGTCTCATGGAGGGCCGCCGCGCCGGCCTCTTCAGCGTAGAGAACACTCAGCAGGGGGGCCGGCAGGTGGGGGGCCAGCAGGGTGGCGCAGCGATCCATGGCCTCCCGAAACACCGGTTGGGTCTCGTAGAGCTGGCGGCCCATGCCGATGTACTGCGAGCCTTGACCACTGAAGAGAAAGGCCACCCGCGGCGGCGGGCCGGCCACGAGCCCATGCAGGCCGGCCCCGACGTCGCCGGCGGCGACCTGCGAGTTCTCGCGAGCCACCACGGCCCATCGGTGCGGCAGGTGGGAGCGGCCACACGCGGCGGTG
>DASYBA010000295.1:0-1730 GCA_036501005.1 Candidatus Xenobia bacterium
CCCCCATGGCATCTACCTGCACCTCTACGGGGCCGACCTGGGTCGCCTGCCGGACGGCACCTGGTGCGTGTGCCGCGACCGCACCCAGGCTCCGGCCGGGCCGGCCTACAGCCTCGAAAACCGCTTCATCGTCTCCCGCACCCTGCCGGACCTGTTTCGCGATTGCCACGCCGAGCGGCTGGCGCCGTTCTTCCGCACCTGGCGGGAGTCCTTGCCCCAGTTCGCCCCCCGAGCCGTCGATACGCCGCGCCTGGTGGTGCTGTCGCCGGGGGCCGAGCACGAGTCATACTTCGAGCACGCCTATCTGGCCCGCTATCTGGGCTACACCCTGGTGGAGGGCGAGGACCTCACCGTCCGTGACGGCGCGGTCTACCTCAAGACCGTCAGCCGGCTCCATCCGGTCGACGTCATCCTGCGCCGCATCGACGATCGGGTGGCCGACCCGCTGGAACTGGAGGGCGGCGGTTTCGTCGGGGTGACCGGACTTCTCGAGGCGGTGCGACAGCGGCGCGTCACGGTCATCAACGCGCTGGGCAGCGGCGTGGCCCACAGCCCGGCGTTGTTGCCCTTCCTGCCCGCCCTGTGTCGAGACCTGCTGGGAGAGGAACTGCTCCTGCCGTCCATCCCCACCCTCTGGTGCGGTCAGCCGGAGGGGCTGGCGCAAGTCGAACAGCGACTGTCCTCCATGGTGTTGGAGCCCTGCTTTGCGCGGGCTGGCCAGGATCCCATCTTTGGCGACCGCCTGACCCGTCGACAACGAACCGAGGTGCTGGACATGCTGCGAGAGCAACCCGCCGCCTGGGTGGCGCAAGAGCGGGTCGGCCTTGCGACCATGCCGCTCCTGTCCGGCGACCGTCTCACTCTGGGCCACGGCGTGCTGCGCACCTTCGGCATCGTGCGGCCAGATGGCGGTTGGGAGATCATGCCCGGTGGCCTGGTCAGAACCTCTACCGACGTGCGTAACCTGCTGGTCTCGGTGGAACGGAGCGGCGGCAGCAAGGACTGCTGGATCGTGTCGACCACCCCGCTCGCCGCCACGGTGCCTGCCCCCGCCTCGGTGGAATCTATCGAATTGCGCCGAGGCGACGGTGACATGCCCAGCCGGGTCGCCGACACCTTGTATTGGCTGGGACGATATATTGAACGGAGTGAAAGCACGGCCCGCATCCTGCGGAGCCTGCTGATTCGGACCATGGACCGCACCGACCTGGAGGTCCTCCCGGAAGTGCCCGTCCTCATGCGGGTGCTGACCGGCGGCAAGGCGCGGCCCTCGGAAGAGGACGGACTGCCCCCCTGGGAACGCCTCCAGCACGATCTCCTGGCGCTCAGCCTGCAGCCCCGCCGGGCGGGGTCCTTGAAGAAGTGGCTCAACGACATCGGGCGCCTGTCTCTGCGGGTGCGCGACCGCTGGACGCCAGACGCGTGGCGGGTTCTGACGCAATTGACGAGCGCCATGCACCAGCCCAGCCCTGACCGACCGGTCGATTCCAGTCGACTACTGCTGCTCTTGAATCGTCTCATGCTGCATCTGGCGGCGTTCTCCGGGCTGGCCTACGAGAACATGACCCGCAACCTGGAGCTGCGCATTACCGATATCGGACGGCGCATGGAGCGCGCCCTACAGATGATCGAGCTCCTGGACGTGACGCTGGGCCGCACCGCCGCCCGCGAGAGCACCGTGCTGGAGGCGTTGCTCGAGATCGGTGACAGCGCCATCACCTATCGCCAGC
>DASYBA010000296.1:0-5903 GCA_036501005.1 Candidatus Xenobia bacterium
ACGTGGTGGCCCTGCTTAAGGATCTTGGCGGTCAGCTCGGCCTCCAGTTCGAACCCCCGGGAACGTAGCGAGATGCGCTGGGCCACTTCGCGCCGCATCACTTTGTAGCAGGTGTAGGCATCGGTCAGCTTCTGGCCAAACAAGATGCTGGCCGTGATCGACAAGATGAAGTTGCCCAGCCAGTGCAGGCTGGTCATGCCCTGGGGTCGACCCAGGAAGCGCGACCCGTAGACCACCTTGGCCCGGCCATCCAGAATGGGGGCAAGGAGCGCGGGGTAGTCTTGCGGGTCGTATTCCAGGTCGGCATCCTGAATCAGCAGGATGTCGCCGGAGGCCCGTTCCAACCCGGTTCGAACTGCCACGCCCTTGCCCCGGTTCGGGGTGAGGTGCACGACCGTCAAGGGCAGCGTCGACGCCAGTTCGTCCAGAACGGCACTGGAGCCGTCGTTGGAACCGTCGTCCACTAGCAGGACCTCCCGCTCCAGGTGCGCCGGCAAATCGACCTTCAGTACCTGCTCTACGACCTTCGCAATCGTGTCTTTCTCATTGTACACGGGTATGACAACCGATAGCTTCATGAATCCTCGCTACTCAAAAAGTGTCCAGCTCCCATCCGGCTGGCGCCGTTCGTGCGGTCGATACAGGGCCTTGTAGTTCATCGCCCGGCAATCTTCGACATAGAATCCCAGATAAACGAATTCCCGCCCGGTTTCGCGGCACCAGGAAATCTCCTGCAGCAGGCTGTATACCCCCAGCGACCGGCGAGATTGATCCGGGTCGAAATAAAAGTATACGCTGGAGGTCGCGTGGGTGGTAACGTCGACGATGCCCAGACCTACCAGGCGATCCCCTACCCGATACTGGAACTCCTGGGTGAAGCCGAGCTCCTGCACGAAAAAAGACAGGTATTCGGAAGACGTGGGCGGCGTCTTGTCAGGATAGCGAACCGACAGGAACTTCCGATACAGGTCCAGGCGGTCGGGGGTGAACTGGGGCGGGCCCACCGTCAGCGTCACGTCAAGGTTCTTGCGCAGCACCCGCCGCTGGCTCTTGGAAAATTCGAAGCGTCGCACCGGGATTCGAATAGGAATGCAAGCCTGGCACCCCTGGCAGCGGGGCACGTAGATCAGCTTGCCCATGCGTCGGAAGCCCTGCGACAAAAAGCCGTCGAACTGTTGCGCCGTGAGGTCTCGAGGGGCGCCCACCGCCAGCGTCCATCGACGGTCGGGCAGGTAGGGGCACTCTCCCAGAGACGATAGATAGACCGGCAGTCCGGACGGCATGTCCCGCTGGTTTCGGCCCGGCAGGTCCGTCTTCCCTGCGACCAGAACACCCCAGCCGCATGCGAATCAGCCTCAGGCTGTATCTGACGGCGCTCACCTTCACGCTGGTGGTCGGTATCGCGGTGGTGAACCTGCTCGGCCTATCTTCTCACGAGATGAAGCTGCAGCGTGAGGAGTACCTGCGCCGAGCCGACGCCATTGCGCGGCTGGTGGCCATGCAGGCTGCGTTTGCGCTCAAGACCCGCAACTACACGCTGTTGCAGTCGGACGTCGCCAGCCAGTTTCTACTCCGTGACGTGATCCTGCTCGAAGTCGTCGACCCTGAGGGCCAGATTCTCGCCCATAAGGACCCGACCCGCATCCATCAGGTGGAAACGGATCCCTGGGCCGTGCGCAATGTACAGAACCAGCCGCTGCACGATCGGTCCCGCTTCGAGACCGAGTCGTACGGCGAGATCCTGCAGGTCATCGAGCCGGTCGACGACGACCAGGGCCGACGCCTGGGCAACGTCCGACTGGACATGTCGCTGCAAACCCTCAACGCCGCCGTGCAGGCCGGCCAGAAGTACCTGCAAAGTTCCACCCTGGTCTTTGTGGGCGTGGCCTTGCTAGGGGTGTATCTCCTCGCATCGTGGTGGGCCCGTCCCTTGATGGCCATGGTCTCGGTGGCTCGCCGGCTGGGGCAGGGTCGGCTCTCCGAGCGGGCCCCGGAGCGCTCCAGCGACGAGGTGGGCGTGCTGGCGCGAGACTTCAACCGCATGGCCACGGAACTCGAACGCCTGGTCAAGGAGGAGCGGGAGAAGAAGGAAAGCCTCATTCAGCGGGTCCAGGACCTGCTCGAGTTGACCCGTTGCGTATCGAAAGGCGACCTCAAGGTGCGAGCGCAGGCGGAAGGCCAGGACGACCTGGCCCGGCTGGCCCACGGCTTCAACACCATGGTCGAGCGCCTCAGCACCCTCATGGCCGACGAACAGGAGATGCGCACCAGCCTGGAGCGCTCCAAGCGAGCCCAGGAAATCATCCACGGCCGGCTGCAGGAGATGGACCGACAGAAGTCCGAGTTCCTCGAGACCGTCAGCCACGAGCTGCGCACGCCCCTCACGTCTATCAAGGCGTTCTCCGAGCTGTTGCTGGATGACGGCGAAGACCCGGAGATCCAGACCGAGTTTCTCGGCATCATCCAGCAGGAGACCGAACGGCTCACCCACCTCATCAACAACCTGCTGGACCTGTCCCGCATCGAGGCCGGCCGGGTGCGCTGGAAGCACGAGGAAGTCGACGTCGCCCGCCTCATTCACGAGACCTACCATCAACTCGACTCAGCCGTCGAGCGCAAGCGGCTCAAGATCCGCATCGAGGCGCCCGATCCCCTCGTCGTGCTGGGCGACGAGGAATATCTGATCCAGATCTTCTGGAACCTGCTGGCCAACGCCGTCAAGTTCACCCCGGAAGGGGGCAGCATCACGTTGACGGGCATCGGCAGGGCCGACGAAGTGGAAGTGGTGGTGGAAGACACCGGCATCGGCATTCCGGCCCGCTATCACGCCGCCGTGTTCGACAAGTTCTGGCGAGTGCCAGAATCCCACAGCCACATGGCCAAGGGTTCCGGCCTGGGCCTCGCGGTCGCGCGCGCCATCGTGCGGGCGCACGCCGGCCACATCGAACTGGATAGCGAACCCAACAAAGGGGCTCGGTTCAGCGTGGTCCTCCCCCGCCGTCCGGCGGTCGAGCAGGAGACCCTCACCAGCGCCCTGCCGGCCGGCCCTTACCGACTCCTCCTGGTCAGCGACAAGGACAACCTGGTGGGTACGCTGCGGGCCATCCTGGAGATGGAAGGGCATACCGTCGCCGAGGAGCGAGAAAGCGACAAGGCGCTCGATCACATCCGCGACTACCAACCTGACGCCGTGTTCATCGACGCCTTCATGGAAGGGGGGGCCGGCTTCGATCTGCTGCACGCCATGCGCACCTCCAGCGATCTCCATCGGGTGCCTGTCTGGACCCTGTCGCTCCTGGAAGGGCGGCAGTCGTTCAATCCGACCGCCCAGGACTTCTTCCGCAAACCCCCGGATCCGAGCCGGCTGCTGGCTGCCATCACTCGGCTGACGTCAAAACAAAAGTCCTCCCCCAGGATCCTCGTCGTCGACGACGATCCGTCGGTGGTCAACGCCCTGACGCAATTGCTGTCTACGCACGGCTATCAGACCCTGCGGGCCTACGACGGCATCGAGGCCGTGGTGAAGTCTCGAGACGAGGGTCCGGACCTCATCATCCTGGACGTCTACATGCCGCACATGAACGGTCTCGAGGTCATCCGGCGCCTGCGCGGCCGAGAGGACACCGCTCGCATCCCCATCATCCTCCTGACGGCCAGCGACGTGCAGTTGGATCGCGCCCGTATGCTGGAGGAGTTGTCGGCCGACTCGCCGGAGGCGCTGGGCGAGCTAGACCTGGCCGAGGCCGTTCGACACGCTCTGGCCACCCTTACCCGACCCGCTGAGCAGCCGACGCTCCGCGGCCTCGTGCCGCCGGTGGATTAGCACGGCGGCGGTGACGGCCGCGGTGGCTACCAGGAGGGCGGTGCCGCCGATGACTTCCGGCCCCAGGTGCGCATCGCTGGCGTTGAGGGCTACGTTGGCGTTGAGCAACTGGTTGACGTCGCCGTGCGTGCCGGGCATCTCGAAGTCGAGCTGGTGGAAGGTCTGGTAGAAGTCGGCCGCCTTCATGGTGAAGACCCCGTTGCCGTCCTGGGTCACGTGCGAATCCGGCGGCTCGCTGCCCCACGGGTCCCACACCTTCACGGTGTCGGTCGCCTTGTCGTACCCCAGCACGGCCAGGGCGTGATCGCCGGGCACCCCGTCGATGGATTTGGTGGTCGACGCCAGCACCATGTTGTGGGGCAGGTTGGCCGACAGGTCTTGCCGCATTTGATTCAGATTGTAGCCGTCCTGATGGATCTGGACCGTGTTGGCCTGGTGCCCGGTCAGCAGCGTGATGGTCATGGCCGGGTAGCCGCCGTTGTCGATGCCGGCGAAGGGGTTGGCGGCCCCTCCCTGCAGGTAGTGCAGGGCATCGGTGTTGTTTCGCACCATGCCCGCCGCCTTCTCCAGGATGATCTGCGACGTGCCCCCGGGCGTGTCGTTGGCGGCATACGCCACTTCCGCCTGGGTCAGGGTGACCTTCTGCTGATGATAGCCGGGAAAGTGGACGTCGTAAGTTCCATTGGGCTCGACATGGATGAGGTTGGCCGCCGCAGGCTCATTGTTGGCGGTCATCCAGCCGACGCCACTGACAAAGTAGCAGTCGCCGAAATCCTGGGAAAGCTGGGAGAGGGCCGGGTGGCCGGACTGGTAGACGCCGTCGGCCATCTCGGTGGCGAGATGGCTTTGATCGGCTGAGTAGGCATCATCCCAGCCGGTATATGTGCCGGCCGCGTTGGCCTGCTCGTAGTGGGTGATCATCTGGGGCGTCAGGTCGATCTGAAAGTGATTGGCGTTCTCGAAGTCTGCCATGAAGGCGACCGCCGCGGCCTTGTCGCCGGTGTTGGCCGGATTCGTCAACTGGGCGTTCACGTCCTCGGGGGTGATGACCCCGGTGTGATGGTCCCAGGCCGGCATGTTGGCTCGCAGAATGGTGGTCAGCGGGGTCGAGGGGGCCGCCTGGGTCGACTGCCACGCCGACACGTCCGTCGCGGTGGGCACCATGGTGGGCGCCGGGGGCGGGACTGCTTGCGACCCCGCCAGCAGCAAGGTGGGTGACAGGGCCAGCCCTAGTCCGATGCCTTTGAGCACCTTGTGCTTATGCTTTGGCTCGTCGGGCTCCGCCGCGGACGTCGTCGTAGCTGGCTTGCGGCGCGCACTTGCAGCGCCCCGAAATGACTGGGCGGGACCTACCATGTCGGTTGCGACCTCTCTCCAAGCCTATGGTAGCAGGGCGGTGTTGACTTCGTGTTACGAATCCCCACAAAATTGTAGCCGGCCAACAAACCACTAGCAGTAGAGGATAATTCACCGGGGGACGAGCCCGGAAGTGTGACGGCGACTGGCCCGGATACGATTGAGGTCAGCAGGAACGCAGGCGAAAGGGACGAAAAAGGCACTTCGCTAAAAATTTCACAAGCGGTCCGGTACAGCACCGGAGCCGATGGAAGTGAGTCCGGCCGGGGTCAAATCACGGTGTCCAGGACTCAAGGAGGACAAGAGGCCGTGACAGAGCCTGGGACCCACCTGCCAACCCCCCTGGCAGCACTCAAGAATTCTTTGCGCTCCCTGTGGCCGCTGGGTCTGGTACCCATGGTGACCGGGTGCAGCATGCTCCAAAATCAACAGTCGTTCATGGTGACCCACGGACCCGTGGCGCACCATGAGCTCGACGTGTTCATGGTCTCCGTCTACGTCACCATCGCGATTTTTGTCGTGGTGACGAGCTGCCTTTTGTACGCTGTATTCCGTTTTGAAGACAAGGGCTCCGACTCGGGCGACCTGCCGCCGCAGGTGCACGGCAACGCCCTCATCGAGGGTACGCTGGGGGTGGTCTCGGCCCTCATGCTGGTGCTCATCGCGGTCCCCACGGTCAAGGACGTCTGGTACATCACCGACGTGCCGGAGGAGGAGGCGAAAG
>DASYBA010000297.1:0-3193 GCA_036501005.1 Candidatus Xenobia bacterium
CAGGGTTCAATGCCAACGTTCGGGGCCAGACGTTGCCCTACGATGTCGAGCACGAGCCGAAGAAAGGCGCGGCTGGGTGGTTCCTGCCGGGCACGATGCGGGATGTCGGCGGACACCTGATGGTCAACGTCGAGCTGACGCCCAAGGGCGTGCGGCTCATCCAGGACGATGAGTATCGGTTCTCTTCCATTTCGTTCATGCCAGCGTGGACGGACCCCGAGAGCGGCCGTACCTACATCGATGTGGTCTTCGGGGCCGCCATGACCACCGAACCTTTCATCAAAGGCTTGGCGCCGATCCAATCTGGCATGGCCACCATTTGTCTATCAGAATTCCGAGCCGTCAACGGCTCACATCGTCAACGGGAGGATCACACCATGAGCAGTATCGATATCGCCCTGGAGCGGGCCGTAGCACCCCTTCGAACGCAACTCAGCGAGCTGGAAGACGACAGGCAGCGCAACCTGCGGGAAGTGCGTCGCCAACGGACTGAGCTAGCAGAGGCCAAAGCGGACAGCGCCAGACGGGCCGCCAAAGAGAAGTACGAGCCGAAACTGAAGCGGCTCGTACTGGACAAGACGACCCGTGGCAAGCTCCTCGACACGCTGGTTGACATGGCGGCCGACGATCCCGCAAAGGCCGACGCGCACATGGACACCCTCGGCAAGATGGCAAACGACGTGTCGTCTCGGTGCAGCGGCCATGACGGCGCACTGCTCACCGAGTTGGACGAGGACGCTGATCCGCCCGAGTTGGCGCTGTTCAAGGAGGCCAAGACGATCCAGCAGCAGAGCCATGACGCTGGCAAGCCCGTCACCTTCCACGAGGCGTACGTCGGCCTACTGAGCAAGCTGTAGTCTCTCACCGTTCGGACTGGGGCCGTCGGTCAGTCGACCCCAGTCCGAACTTCACCACCCGCCAACAGTAGGAGATCGTATTGGATTCACTCACCGCGGAACCCGAGGCACCGCCAGTACCCTGTGCACCGGCCAGCACCCGCCCCGCAGGCGTCCATGTTTGTGCCGGCGGCAACTTCTGCACGCAGTGCGGCCGCCTGCTGGTCGCTACCTGCAACGGGTGCGATCGTCCCCTGGGCCTGCTGCCGGTCTCTCCGCCCGGGGTGCCGGGAGCGTGCCCAGTGTGCTGCCAGCGGAACGGTCGGGCGGCGACGGTCACGGTTCGGGACGGAGCAGCGCTCTGCGGCCTGTGCGACGTCCCGACCGATGGCGGCTTCTGCCCGAACGGTGACTGGTTCGAAGGACCGGCCCCGACGCTCCACCTGGTGCCCGCTCCGGCTTCGTGGACAGCGGCTCCGGTGGCACTCAGCGAGGCAGCGGTAGGGAAAGAGCAGCAGCGCCAGGCCGACATGCTGGAGGTCGAGGACGAGATGGCCGACTGCGTCCGCTCTCCCGGCTTCGCCATGGTCATGCAAGACGATCAGGGGTCGGCTGTCAGGCCATGAATCGCTATTGGTTGAAAGGAATATCGCAATATGGCTGGTGAAGGGTATTACTACTATCTTCTCAAGGCTGCCGGTGTAGACTCAAGCATTGTGCAGGGCCAGTTCGCCTCGAACTTGGAGCTTATCCGCTGCCTCAGCACTGGGAGCATATCGATACCGCTTCTCCCCGCCACCGGGAGCGGCAACATGCTCTGTTTCAAGAACAGACCAACCAGCACCGGCTCGGTAACCATCACGGCCAACGGCTCGGACACCATTGACGGAATGGCGAGCTTCACTCTGGCGAGAGCGGGCGATTCGTGTACCATCGCGGACGTCGCCGTTGGCGAGTGGGAGATCACGAGCCAGTAGGCAGGCTGCCTTACGTTTCCGGGAGAGTCCATGGTTGGTTGCAACTGCCTCAGGGCCCGCCCGGGGCATATCGAACAAAAGGAGGTCTCATCAATGTCTCAACCCCAACCCCCAGGCCCACGACAGCCCGGCGCTTTGCCCAACGAGAAGTTCTTTGGCGCCCCGGCACCGCTTCCAGGCGTCCGTCCCACCAGCCAGGCACCAACGAAGGAGCGTTATTCCGGGCCTGGGCTGCCGGGCGAGAAGTTCGGCGGCAACCAGAAGCCGCTGGGCAAGTAGAATCAGACACGGTCGACAGCCCCCGGAGCCATTCCGGGGGCGTCGTCACAGGAGACAGCATGGATCGTATGGTTCGCACTCTGTTCGAGGTCATGGAAGGCCCGGATAGTCCTCCGGAGACACTGGTAGCGGCTGCCGAAGAGTTTTTGCGACTTCGTGCCACCCAGCAATCGACAGATCCGGAGCACATGAGTCGCGTTGTCAAAACGCTGTTCGACGTCATGGAGGGTAAAGACGTCTCGCCCGATACCCGTGTGGCCGCCGTCCATGCGCTCCTGCAGGCCCGAGCCGCCCATCACCCGCCGCATTTCGATAGCCAGTACGCTCTGGCCGCCAAGCCCACGCCGGAGACGTCCGATGAGAGTCACTGAGCAAGACCCCTCCATCCGGACCGTCTCCCTGCCCAACCTGGTCCGCTACCTGCACAGGACCGGGTGGGTAAGGATGCAGGTCAGGAATGCAGCCTGCGTGGCTTTCGAGAAGACCGTGCCCTGGGCAGACGCTCCGTTCAACATCGCCTTGCCTATCGATAGCGGGTACTCGGACACCTGGGAGAGAGTCGCCTCTGCCATCAACGTGCTGTCGACCGTCGAAGACGTCGACCCAGCGGACGTCCTGGGGCGCATTGCGGCCGTCGCTGCGGACGGGGGCCGAACCCAGGTCCACGCCGTGCCCAGCGACGTCACCTGTGCTGATCGGAGGTGCCGCTCACAGGCTGTCGACTGGCTGGCGCCCGAGGTCTGGCAGGAACTGCTGCGAGCACGAGGCATCAGCGAGGACGACATCCCTGTCGTGGGCCCAGAGGAGTCACCGCAGGCATGCCGCAACTGTGGTGCTGCCTGGGTTTGTTGCATCGACATTTCCAGCCATCGGCGACTGCGATTCTATCCGGTCTTCGGATGGTCCGATGGTGTCTTCAAGCAGATTCCCCGGCTGGAGCGGTCGATCCCGATGGCGCCGCTCCAGGCGCATGGGACATGAGCCAAAAGAGCTGGCGCTATGCGGGCGTCACCGGGACATGTGACGCATACTCGCATGCCCCTGTATAGACGAGGGCCTCGCTTCGATCCGTCAGATTAAGTTCGACGCCGAGGGTGAATT
>DASYBA010000298.1:0-6590 GCA_036501005.1 Candidatus Xenobia bacterium
TTCATGACTAGCTTGCTCTGGCTGCCGATGCCTAGCCCGTTCTTGAGATGGTAGGGTGGATCCGTGACGACCACCGAGAGGATGGAGGGGCGGCCCTGGTTTCCCACCACGACCGTGAACCCGGGGTAGATGATGTTGGTATATTGCGGGGAGTGCTGCGGCTGACCAGCGCCCAGGAGACGGGTAAGCTCCTCCAGGCTCTGGCCCAGCACGGCCGGCCCCACCCGCACCCCCGGCACGATAAACGTGTCGGTGGCCAGCGCCGGCAGGCTCCAAGCCAGAAGCAGGGCGAGGACCAGGCGCATCCTTACTGCACGCCGCCCTGGGGACGGAACTGGTTGTCGCGGAACCCATAGCAGCGGATGAGATAGAAGCTGCGCACCGGCTGGCCATCCTTGTAGACTTGCATGGGGGCCTCAGGTTCGACGCGCTGGAACGCTTCCTGCAGCATGGCCTGGATATCCGGCCGGCTCCCCAGGGGAGCCAGGTCGACATAGACGGCATCTTGGCCGAGGAAGATATCGAAGTCGTCCCAGCGGCGGTACTCACGGCCCAACACCGACCCCTTGGCCACGTGGGTATCGAGGCCTGAGTAGAAGGCGATAATGCTGGACAACGCGTACGAATCAGTGATGACGAAGGCCGGGTGCTGCTTCGCCATGTCCGACTGGACCTGCAGCACCCGCTGGCCCAGCTCTTCGTAGCCGTAGATTTCGGCCAGGTCCTTGGAGCTGACCTTCTGCCCTTTATTGATGCCGTGCGTTTCCACCGTGCGCTGATTGACGTAGTTGAAGACCCGATCGGGGTTGGCGAGCAGAACGTAGACGGCGACGGTCATGAGGGTGGCGAAGCCCACCGCGATGCGGAAGAGCAGTCGATAAGTGCGGGCGTCGGCCGGCTGATACAAGAGCGCCATGGCGGCCATCAGGCTCACGTAGCCGGGAAACGGCCAATGCCCGCCCGCCCGGGTACGGAAGCTGACGGCCACGAACGTCAGCAGAATGCAGGCGCAGAAGCTGCCCATGAAGATGAGACGGGCGTCTTTGCGGCGAAAACACGTCCACAACGACCACATGGAAATGAGAAAGAGCATCGGAGACCACGCCGCCGCCTCGTAAGCCAGAAAGTCGAGGAAGTAGCGGGGCGACGGCGGCAGCTTCATGCGCGACGTCGCCTGGTAGGTGAAGGTCTCGAAGTGGTGGGCCGCGTTCCACAGCAGGAAGGGTGACGCCACCAGCAGGCCGAGCAGGACAAACAGATACGGTTCCGGCCGCCTGAGCCACGATCGGTGCGACGGGCTGGCGGCCAGGAAGATGAACAGCGACGGGATCAAGAAGAACGCCATCAGCTTGCTCATGATGCCAAGACCCAGGCAGACCGCGGCGATCCACCAGGAGCGGCGGTCGTCGGCGAAGAGAGCGCGGTAGAGAAGCCACGTGCAGGCCGACCAGCACGCCATCATGGGGGCATCGGGGACGACCGCCATACCGCCGATGGCCGGTAGCGGCGCCAACAGGAACAGCGATGCTCCGATGGCCCCGATCCGCGGCGAGCGGCTGGCATCCCGGCCCAACAAATACAGGAACACCGTCGTCAGCGTGATGCAGAACGGCCCCGCCAGCCGGGTGGCAAACAGCGTGCGGCCAAAAACCCCGTTGAAGAAGGCGATGAGCCACGCGATGCCGGGCGGATGATCGTAGTAGCCCCAGGCCAGATGCCGCGACCACTGCCAGTAATAGGCCTCGTCTCCGGTCAGGGGTACCTGGACCATCAGATAGAGGCGAGCCATCGTCAGGCAGGCCAGCATGACCCAGAACCACCGAACGGAAGGCTGGGCAGCCGGTCGGGGCACGGGCGGGGGGAGGGCAGCCGGCTCGAGGGCCGGAGGCGAAATCTCTACGACAGTCATGAGCAGCTAACGAACTGACACCCCCGGCCGATTGGACACCAGGAGAGCGTGGCCACTGACGGCCACCGGATGGATGGGGGGCCCGCCCGCAGCGGACAACGATGCGTAGGCAGCCTGCGAAATCACCGCCAGAACTTTTCCAGGACCATTCAATAACCTCCTTAGCTCCTGCTCGCTGGGAAGCGGTGTGACATAATGCTGGGCGTAGAAGGTGAGCCCATACTCGCCCGTCAGACCGAACATGCCCAGCGTGTCGCCGGGCCCCAGATCGGCCCGGGCAGCCAGCCCCAAGGTCTTGATGGGACGGAACGGCTCGGCCAGCGGCGCCAGGAAGGTGGAGAGGCCCACCAGGAAGAGCGCCATGGCGGCGGCGATGGCCGGCGCCGGCGGGCGCTTCCAGCGGAACAGGGCCACGGCCAGCCCCACCGCCACGATGGAGCACATGGCTTCGGCGGTCGGAAAAGCCGAGGCATACTCGGGATATTTGTCGGACAGCCATACCCAGTGCAACCCGCTGACAAACGCTGCCGCCACGAGGGTGGCGAGGAAGGTGGGCAAGACGAGCTGCTTCGGTGTTGCGACATCCAGCAGATGACCGATGGCGAGGGCCATGGCGGGATAAGCGAACACGATGTAATTGGGCAGCTTGGTCTCGGCGATGGTAAAGAACACCAGCGGCACGATGGCGCAGGAGAGCAGCATGAGGGCGGCGTCGGAACGCTCCCGCCCCAAACGCCACAGCGCCCCGGGCAGGTAGACGCTCCATGGAAAGAGGCCCGCCGCGGTGATGGCCAGGTAAACCCAGTACGGAGCACCCTGGCCCTGCACCTGGACGGTCATGCGCTTGATGGCGAAATAGACCAGGACGGTATCGAAGAACGGCCGGCCGTGGCGGGCGATCTCCCAGGCGTACCAGAAGCCGCCAATGCCCAGGGCGGCGAGGCTCCACAGCCACGGCACGCGGCGCAACTCGCCCAGGCGGCCGGACAAGGCCAGATAGGGCAGCCCGACCAACCAGGGGAAAACCAGCCCGAACGGCCCCTTCGCCAGGCACGCCAGGCCGCTGGCCACGAACATCAAGCGCCAGCCGTGGGAACGCCCGTGGCTGCCGTCCCAGAAGCCCACCAGGGCGAGAAACGAGAAGCAGTGCAGCATGGTATCGAGCAGCGCCATGCGGCTCTCGGTATAGAATTGAAAGTTGAGGCCCAGGCACAAGGCGCCGTAGAGGGCGGCCCGAGGGCTGAGCATGCGCCGGCCCCACTGGTAGACGACGGCCACCGTACCGGCGCCGAAGAGGGCGGCGGGCAGGCGGGCGGCCAGCTCGGTATAGCCGAGGAGCTTGTCGAGGAGGGCGACCGACCAGAAATACAGCGGCGGATGGCAGAACCACGGCTGGTAGCGGAAGTGCATGGTGATCCAGTCGCCGGTCTGCCAGATCTCGCGGGCGATTTCGGCGTAGGTGGTCTCATCGTTGTCCCACAGCGCCATGAGAGAGAGCCGCCAAAGATACAGCAAGGCGAACCCGGCCAGGAGAAGCCAGGGCGAATCCCACCAGGGCCGTGCGGTAGAAGACGGCTGCGTCTCAGTCATCAAGAGGCCTGCTGCTTTCCGTGCATGGGGGCCTCCTCCTGGACCCGCAAATTAATTTTGCCTGATCCGGCCGTGACAGTTCTGTGTCAGTTCAACAGCATGAGCTTGATGCCGGTGTTGTGTCGGAGCGCGACTTCCGCCACAGTCGAGAGGACTTGCAAGAAGTCGCCAAACAGATCGGTGCCTTTACAGATGGTATAGACCAGCTCCGTCTGCATGAGGCTGGGCTCGTCATCCCAGGCGGGGGCTGCATCCCGTACCGTATCGAAGTGGATGACCTGCCCTTCCATGGTCTCTCCGCTGACGTCTGCATAGGTTCGGACGAGGCGCTGGAAGAGATACGGCTGGCGTCGGCCGGAAGCGTCTTTGACGACCAGGCCTTCCTTGGCGATGCCGACCGAGTAGCCGTCGTTGGAGAAGACGAAGGTATCGTCGTCGTCTCCCTCCCACTCATAATAGAGCACCTGGCGGGGGCCGTCGACCTGCTTGGCTTCGCCGTCGACGAACACCTGGGCGATGGGCCACTCGGTGTTCTGCAAGAGCTCGTGCACCCGACCGAGCTCGTTTAGAAAGCTGCGGGTCTCTTCATGGGAGAGCTGGTCTTGTTGATATCGATAGCGGAACAGGGTCGAATCCGGCTTGAGGTGGAGGAGCACCTTGAGGAAGATGGTGAGCCCTTCCACCTCCCCCTGGCACCCCTCGATGTTGCCAAAGATGTTCATGGGACACTTCTCGCAGATCTCCTTGATGGCCGGCGTGCCGCGGATGAAATAGCGTTCCCGCATCTTGTCCCATTCGAAGAGGGGGCGCCCCGTCGTGCCGTAGTCGGCGATCTTCTCCTGGTACGGCCGGCAGCCCCGATACGGGATGGTGTAGATGTCGATAGCCACCCGATGTAACGTTCGATACACTAGGCGTGATCCTCAAACGCGGGGTAGATGCCAATCTCCACCATGCCGTACTTGACCCAGGCCGCGCACTCGCGGCCCGTGTAGTACATCCACAGCCTCGGGGAGGTCCAGGCCGGACTCTTCCAAACCGGCGAGACGGTGGCGACCAGGTGGAAGTCATCGGCGAGACGCAGGCAGCGGCGGGTGTGAAACGGGTCGGTCGAGATGATGCAGGTCTGCCAGTGGTGCGCCGCCATGATGGCGGCCGCCTGGCGGAAGTTGCCGCGGGTGTCGTGCGAGAGGTCCTCGGTGAACAGATGGTCGGGCGGCAGGCCCGCCTTGATGGCGACCTGGCGGGCCGACTCGGATTCGATAGACCCTTCCACCCCTCGGCCGCCGGTAAATATGATGTTGGGGGCCAGGTGTTCGTCGTAGAGCTCGATGGCGTGGTGCGTCCGAGCCGTCAGACACCGGCCCAGATGGCCCTGGGCGTCGGTCAGGGCCCCCGGGACGATGATGCAGTCGGCGGCCGCGGCGGGGGGCAGATCGCCCAGCCACGTGATCCAGCCGATGGGGAGGAGCGCGGCTGCCAGCACGACCAGTGCCGACAGCAGCAACCATCGACGACGGCTCATACCCTCGCGAGGGTCTCGGCCTTCTCCCGGATGGAGTAGAAGGCTTCCCGCCCCGCGTACCGGGCGTTCTTGCCCAGGTCCTCCTCGATACGGAGGAGTTGGTTGTACTTGGCGATACGGTCGCTGCGGGACATGGACCCGGTCTTGATCTGGCCGCAATTGGTGGCGACGGCCAGATCGGCGATGGTGCTGTCTTCGGTTTCGCCGGAGCGATGCGACACGACACAGGTGAATCCAGCCTGGCGAGCCGTTTCCATGGTCAGGAGCGTCTCCGACAGCGAGCCGATCTGGTTGACCTTGATGAGGATGCTGTTGGTCACACCCCGCTTGATGCCATCGCGCAGCCGCTCGACGTTGGTCACGAAGAGGTCGTCGCCGACCAGTTGGACCCTCCGTCCGATACGGTCGGTCAGTGCTTTCCAGCCATCCCAGTCGTCTTCGGCCATGCCGTCTTCGATGGAGACGATGGGGTACTTGTCGACGAGCCCTTCCCAGTAGGCGGCCATCTCGGTGGCGGAGAACGCCTTGTTGGTGCTCTTGTGGAACACGTATCGACCATCCCGATACATCTCGGAAGCGGCGGCGTCGATGCCCAGCATGACGTCTTTGCCGGCCTGGTAACCGGCCCGCTCGATGGCTTTGAGAATGAAGTCCAGGGCGGCTTCGTTGGTCTCCAGGCTGGGAGCGAAACCGCCTTCGTCGCCCACGTTGGTGTTGAGTTTCTTCTCTTTGAGCACGGCCTTCAGGGTGTGGAACACCTCGGAGCCGATCTGCAGCGCATGGGCAAAGTTGCGGGCCCCGACGGGCAGAATCATGAACTCCTGGAAGTCGAGGTTGTTGTCGGCGTGGGCACCCCCGTTGAGAATGTTCATCATCGGAACCGGCAGGACGTGGGCGGCGACTCCGCCCAGGTACCGGTAAAGAGGCTGGTCCAGCGACTTCGCTGCCGCGTGCGCGACTGCCAGCGACACGCCGAGAATGGCATTGGCGCCCATCTTGCTCTTGTTGGGGGTACCGTCGGCGGCCAGCAGCGTGCGGTCGACTTCGGCCTGCCGGGTGGCGTCCAACCCGATCACCCGCGGCGCCAGCGTCTCGTTGACGTGGGCGACGGCCTTCAGCACGCCGGCCCCCAGGTAGACTTTCTTGTCTCCGTCCCGCAGCTCCAAGGCCTCGTGCACGCCCGTCGAGGCGCCCGAGGGAACGGCCGCCCGGCCCAGGGTGCCGTCTTCCAGGTGGACGTCCACCTCCACGGTGGGCTTGCCCCGGGAATCCAGGATCTGGCGGGCGTGCACTTTGACGATAGTTGGCATGGTTGTACCTCGTTTACGCGTGTTTGAGGACGATCCCCTCAAGGATGTCGAAAGCGTCTTCACACTTGTCGACAGCGTCCTCCAGGCTCTCGTAGATTTCCTTCCACTTGATGACGTCGAGCACGGCGGTATTGCCGTCGAAAAGCTGGGCGATGGCCTCGCGGTTGATGTCGTCGCCCTCTTTTTCCAGGTCGTGGATCTTGTCTCGCAGCGGGCTGACATCCTGGAACTCCGCCAGGCCCTTGACCGCCTCGAC
>DASYBA010000299.1:0-6165 GCA_036501005.1 Candidatus Xenobia bacterium
CAGGGCTCCCAATGGCTGGGCATGGTGCGGGAGCTGTACCTTCGAGAACCCGCCTTCAAGACGGCCCTCGACGAGTGCGACCAGGCCGTTCAAGCCGAGGCCGGGTGGTCGGTGGTGGCGATGCTGCAGGCCGACACCGGAGTGGACCAGGTCGACGTCATCCAGCCGGTCCTGTTCGCCGTCGAGGTGGCCCTGGCCGCCTTGTGGACCACGTGGGGGGTGATGCCCGACGTCGTGGTGGGTCACAGCATGGGCGAGGTGGCCGCCTCGTACGTAGCCGGGGCGCTATCGCTGCCAGATGCGGTGCGGGTCATTGTGCGTCGCAGCCGGCTTTTGAGGCGGGTGAGCGGGCAGGGCGCCATGGCCGTGGTGGAGCTGTCCATGGCGGAAGTGCAAGAGCGCCTGGCCGGCTTTGAGGACCGGTTGTCGGTGGCGGTGAGCAACAGCCCTCGGTCGACCGTGCTGTCCGGCGCTCCGGAGGCGTTGGATGAGCTGCTGTCGCGGCTGGAGGCGGACGGGGTGTTCTGCCGTCGCATCAAGGTGGACGTGGCCTCCCACAGCCCCCAGATGGACCCGCTGCGAGACGACCTGCTGGCGGCCCTCAAAGAGGTCCGGCCCCAGTCCGGGCGCACCTCCATCCACTCCGCCGTCACCACCCAGGTCACCGATGGGGCGGGCTACGATGCGGCTTACTGGGTGCGCAACCTGCGGGAGCCGGTCCAGTTCGGGGCCGTCATCGCCCAGCAGGTCGAGGCTGACCACACGCTGTTGGTGGAGCTGAGCCCGCATCCCATCCTCTTGCCGACCATGGAGACCATGCTGGCCGGCCGCTGTCGGGCCTGGGGCAGCCTGCGCCGCGAACAACCCGAGCAGGCGCTCATGCTGGAGACGCTGGGGGCCCTGTGGACAGCCGGCTATCCGCTCGACTGGAGCCGCCTGTACCCGGTCGGGCGAGTGGTGGCGTCGGCGCCGACCTATCCCTTCCAACGGGAACGCTACTGGATGGACCTCCCCAAAGCCGCGGGGCGCGCGCGGCGAAACACGGGCCATCCCCTGCTGGGGGAAAAGATCCTGCTGGCCGAACCAGGGGGCACCCTGCTGTGGTATGCCGAGGTGGAGGGCCTCTCTCCGGCGGCTTGTCTGGAAATGGCCATGGTGGCCGGCCAGGAAGCCTTCGGGGGTGGGGCGTTCACCATCCAGGACATGGCGTTCCGAGATGCTTTGCGGATGGGCCCGGTGCAGATGACCTGCACGCCGGATAGCTTGGGTGAGGCCACGTTCCGGATCTCAGGACGTGAACCGGACGGGTCCTGGACCTGGCATGCCCGGGGACGGTTGCTGCGAAGCGGCGACGTCTCGGCCGAGCCAACCACGAGTCTGGAAGGCCTGACCCAGGTCCACGTGCCCGCCGAGGTGGCCAGCCAGATGGCGCTGTACCAGGTGCATCCGGCGCTCCTGGAGGCGTGCTTGGAAGGTACATCGCTGACCGGGGTGCGGACGGTGCGGCGATACCGGCCTCCCACGGCCGAAGCGTGGAGTCACCGGCAAGGCAGCGACTTGCGGGTGTTCAACGCCGACGGTCAGGTCGTGCTCGACCTGTTGGGACTGCAGCTTGAGACCCGCCCGGATGCCACCGGCAAATCTCCGGACGAGGCCTTGTTTCTAAGTCAGGTGTGGGAGCGGGCCGACCTCGGGACCCCCCCGGCGCCGCCTGCCAAGGCGGGCGCCTGGCTGGTCCTGCAAGATGGGGGGGGGGTCGGAGAAGCCCTGGCCGCCGGCCTGCAAGCCCAGGGCGAAACCGTCGTGGTCCTGTCAGCCGATGCCTGGAAGTCGACCGACCCCCGGGCCTTCGATGTCGCTCTGCAGCAGATGGCGGCCACCGGCCGACCGGGCCGCGGCGTCGTGCATCTGTGGAGCCTGGACACGAGGGATACGGCGGACCTCGAAGCGGCGGCCATGCGAGGCTGCGGCAGCGCCGTCCATCTCGTGCAAGCCTTGTCGCGCACCGGCTGGCGGGACATGCCCCGCTTGTGGCTGGTCACCCGACGCAGTCAAGCAGTGAGCGGCCCGGACCGGGCCCTGGCGATAGCGCAGGCCCCCCTGTGGGGTCTGGCGCGCTCGCTCTCCATGGAACATGCCGAGCTGCAGCCGACCCGCATCGACCTCGGCATGGATGGCGATGTCGACCGCCTGCTGGCCGAAGTGCGGGCCGGGGGCATGGAAGAGGAGGTGGCGTTCCGAACCGAGGGCCGCTATGTGGCCCGCCTGGTGCGCGGGGCCCCCCCCGAGCTGACCACCGGCGAGGTGCGGGAGCCGGCCGGTGGACGCCCGTTCCGGGTGGACGTCGACCGCCCCGGCGCGCTGGAGCATCTGACCTTGCGCGCCACCGAAGCCCGACCACCTGGCTCAGGCGAGGTCAGCATCGCGGTCGAGGCGGCCGGTGTGAATTTCAAGGACGTCCTCATCGCCCTGGGGACCGTGCCGCTGGCGCCCCTGGGGGCCGAGTGTGTAGGCCGAGTGCTGGCGGCGGGTGAGGGGGTCGAGGGCCTCGCGGTGGGCCAGCTTGTCATGGCCCTGGCGGTCGGATCGCTGGCGTCGCGGGTGACCGTGCCTGCCCTTCTCGTTCGACCCGTCCCGGCTCAGTGGTCTCCGGTGGAAGCGGCCACTTTCTCGGTGGCCCATGTGACGGCCTGGCATGCGTTGCACCACGCGGCACGTCTCGAGACTGGGGAACGCGTGCTCATCCATGCCGCCACCGGGGGCGTCGGACAGGCCGCCCTTCAGTGGGCTCGCCATGTGGGCGCCGACATCTACGCCACCGCCGGGAGTGCGGAGAAGCGGGCCTGGCTGCACGCCCAGGGGGTCCAGCACGTCTCCGACTCGCGTTCTCTCCAGTTTGTCGACGACGTCCTGGCGTGGACCCACGGAGAGGGGGTCGACGTGGTGCTCAACAGCCTGTCCGGAACGTTGGCGGACAAGAGCCTGACGCTGCTGCGGGACGGGGGACGCTTCGTGGAGTTGGGGCAACACGGGTGTTTTGTCAACCGACACAGCCTGTCATGCTCGCGGGTCGACCTGACCGCGGTCATCCAGAAACGGCCGCACCAGGTCCGGGCCTGGTGGGACGAAGTCGCAAGCTGGGCGGAGCAGGGCGTGTTGAAGCCCTTGTCCCATCGCACGGTACCGGTGGCCCAGGTCACCGGGGCTTTCCGGACCATGGCGCAGGGAGGCCACCCAGGCAAACTGGTGGTGACGTTCGACGACCCGGAGGTGGTGGTGGCCGTGCCCCGAGCGCCGTCGGCCCAGGTCATTCGACCGGACGGCACCTACCTGGTGACCGGGGGCCTGGGCGGCCTGGGTCTCGAATTGTCCCGCTGGCTGGTGGCCCAGGGAGCCCGACATCTGCTGCTGCTGTCGCGGCGCGGCGCGACCGGTGAGGCGGCCCAGGCCGTCTCTGCCATGCAGGCGGCCGGGGTGCAGGTCGTGGTGGCGCAGGTCGACGTGGCAGACCGGGTCCGACTGGCGCAGGCCTTGGCCACCCTGCCTGACCAGATGCCTCCGGTGCGGGGTGTGGCGCACACCGCGGGCGTGCTAGACGATGGGATGGCCGTCCAATTGACCTTGGAGCGACTGCATGCCGTCATGGCGCCCAAGGTGAGCGGGGCCTGGAACCTGCACGAGCTGACCCTGGGGGCACCGCTGGATTTCTTTGTACTCTACTCCTCCCTGGCGTCCCTCATGGGGTCTCCCGGACAGGTGAACTATGGGGCGGGTAACGCCTTTCTCGACGCCCTGGCGCACCTGCGCCAGGCCCAGGGCCGACCGGGCCTGAGCATCAACTGGGGTGCATTCTCCGAGGTGGGTCTGGTGGTCGCGCAGGAAAACCGGAGTCAGAGAATGGCCGGCCGCGGCATCGGAAGCATGACGCCGGCCGAGGGTCTGGGCGTTCTGAGCCGTCTACTGGGCACTCCGGTGGCGCAGGTGGGGGTCGCCCTGCTCAACCCGCGGCAGTGGGTGGGGTTCTTCCCGAGCATGGCCGGCTCATTGAGGCTGTCTCGGTTGCACGCGGAGGGTCCGTTGGACCCCGACGGCGCACCGGCTCTGCATGAGCTCCTGTCACAGGCCCTTCCCGCGGAGCGGACTGCCCTGCTGGAACAATTCATCCGTGAGCAGGTGGGCCAGACCTTGCGGCTGGATGCCGAGCGCGTGGAATCGCTGACCCCCTTCAAAGATCTCGGCATCGACTCCCTGATGGCTCTGGAAATCCGCAATCGACTGGAAGCAGGGCTCGGGATGAGATTGTCTGGGACCTTGCTGTTCACCTATTCCCATCTTGCCAGTCTGGCCAGGTATCTCCTGGGTCAATTCGATCATGTGACGACCCCGCCGACGCTGCCGGGGGGCGACGAGACTGAACTGGCCTCGGTGCAAAGACTGACCCAGGCCGAAAAGCTGGCCATGATCGAGCTGGCTCTGGCCGAGACGGGAGAGTGACGAGTGGCTGAACCCAAGGATGAGAGTCTGGATCGTGCCCTTCTGGCCATCAGCCGGCTGCGGGCGCGGAATGCGGAACTGGAGCTCGCCAGACACGAACCCGTGGCCATCATCGGACTGGCCTGTCGGTATCCGGGGGGCGTCCGGGACGGGGACACTTTCTGGCGCCTGCTGGCCGATGGCGTGGACGGCGTCAGTGCCATTCCGCCCGAGCGGTGGCGGCTGAGGGACGGCGCCGAGCCATGCACCCGCTGGGCCGGTCTGCTCGATCATCGGCAGGTCCAGGAATTTGACCCGGCTTTCTTCGGCATCGCGCCTCGCGAGGCGGTCAGCATGGACCCGCAGCAGCGGTTGTTGCTGGAAGTGACGTGGGAGGCCCTGGAGAATGCCGGACTGCCGGCCGACCGGCTGGTGGGCAGTCGGACCGGGGTTTTCATTGGCATATTTCCCTCGGAATACCAGCCCACGACTCCGGACCTTTACCAGCTCCTCGGCAACATGACCAGCGTGGCGGCCGGGCGCATCTCCTATGTGCTGGGTCTGCAGGGCCCGTGTTTCGCGCTCGACACAGCCTGTTCCTCGTCCTTGGTGGCTATCCATCTGGCCGTCAACAGCCTCCGCCAGGGGGAATGCGAGGTGGCCCTGGCCGGTGGCGTCAACCTGATTCTGTCGTCGAAGAGCGTCGAGGGTGCGGCTCGCCTGCAAGCCCTGTCTCCGGACGGACGATGCAAAACCTTTGACGCGCAAGCCAACGGCTTTGTGCGCTCGGAGGGCTGTGGCATCGTCGTGCTCAAGCGCCTCTCCCTGGCTCAACGAGACCAGGATCGGGTGCTGGCCGTGGTCCGCGGGTCGGCGATGAACCAGGATGGCCGTTCGACCGGATTGACGGCCCCCAACGTGCTGTCGCAGCAGGCCTTGCTTGAGTCCGCGTTGAGCAATGCTCGCGTGGCCCCTGAATCCATCGGCTATGTTGAAGCCCATGGCACCGGGACGACCCTGGGCGACCCCATCGAGGTGGAGGCGCTGACCAGTGTTCTGGGTCGTCCCCGGGCGGATGGATCGCCTTGCGTCCTGGGGGCGGTCAAGAGCAACATCGGTCACACTGAGGCGGCCGCCGGGGTGGCCGGCATCATCAAGGTGGCGCTGGCTTTGCACCATGAGATGCTGCCGCCCAACGTCCATTTCCGGGCCTTGAACCCCCACATCACCTTGAGCGGAACGCCCTTCGTCATCGCGACCTGCCTCCAGCCGTGGCCCCGTAGCGAGAAGCCCCGCAGAGCCGGGGTGAGTTCTTTTGGATTGAGTGGCACCAATGCCCACGTGATTGTGGAAGAGGCGCCGGTCCAGACGGTGGCGTCGGCTGAGCTCAAGCGCCCCATGCTGCTGCCCTTGTCGGCCCGTACCGTAGCCGCCCTGCAGCAGTCGGCGGCCGAGTGGGTGGACGTGTTGCAATCATCCGATGCGGTGGGCGACCTTTTGTACACGGCGGCGGTGCGCCGCACCCATCATGCGCACCGCCTGGCGGTGGTGGGGAACACGGCGGCGGACCTGGTGGAGGGGCTGCAGGCCTTCGTGCAGGGCCGTTCCCACCCAGGCCTCGTCAGCGGGCAGGCGGACATGGAGCATCGTCCCCGGGTGGTGTTCGTGTTTCCCGGGCACGGCTCGCAATGG
>DASYBA010000300.1:0-2242 GCA_036501005.1 Candidatus Xenobia bacterium
CGTCTGGCGAGAAGCGCATCCAGGTGGGCGTGCCGGCCGATACCCAGTGACGGTGCGGCACCACCCCCACGAAATCCCACACCTGCACGTCCGAGCCGTCGTAGCACGCCATGTCGTGCCGCGCCTCGGACACCGTGGCGACCTTGACCCCGCGGGCCACGACCCGCATGGGTTCCTCATCGGCCGCCAAGGGGAGCGTGACCAACAGCAGGATCCAGAGCAGCCTTCTCATCCGATACGCTCGGCCCCCGCGTACACGTTGAAGCGGGCTTCGGACAGGAAGCCGATGAGGGTGACGTCCAGCTCACGAGCCATGTCGACGGCCAGAGACGACGGCGCGCCGACCGCCGCCACCAATGGAAAGCCGGCCACGGCGGCTTTCTGCATGATGTCGTAGCTGGTTCGCCCCGACACCACCAGCAGCCGATCGGCATGCCGAGTCCGTCCCTCCAGCAGGGCGGCCCCCACCAGTTTGTCGACTGCGTTGTGGCGTCCGACGTCTTCAAAGACGGAGACGAGCTCGCCCTCGCCGGTGAAGGCCGCCGCGGCGTGCACCCCGGCGGTATGTCCGAACAGGGTCTGCGCCGCCCGCAGGGCGCCGGGGAGAGTCCGCAAGACCTCTCCGGAGACCTTGGGACCGGGGCCGGGCCGGGGACGGGCCAGCAGGGGAGCCATCGCCGCCCGCCCGCAGACCCCGCAACTGCTGGCCGTGAAGAAGTGGCGGAGCAGCCGACGGGCGTCGAAACGGACTTCGGGCCCCAGCACGACGGTCACCTGGTTTTCTGCCTGGTGCGTGTCCAGGACGTCGTCCCGTCCCTCCACGACCTGTTCGGCGAACAGGAAGCCGAGCGCCAGCTCCACATCGTGCCCGGGGGTGCGCATGGTGATGGAGAGGGGTTGCTCGGCGGGCGACAGCGGGTCCAGGTGGTGCACGAGGCGGATTTCCAAGGGCTCCTCGACGGCCACCTGGTCGGCCACCGTCTGCGGCCCGCGGCGGTCATACCGTTGGATCTCCACTGCCTGCACGGTCATTCACGGCAGGCTTCTGGCCGCCAGCTCGAAATCCCCTTGCATGGACGATCGGGCCAAGGGCCGTCTGGTGGCCAGCCTGCTGGCCGGCACGTGGCGTGCCGAGGTGCCGTCCTGGCCAGGCGACCCGTGGCAGGCCGCCCTCCCCATCTTGAGTCAGACCTCGACGGTCAGCCTGGCCTGGCGCAAGCTGCAAGACGATCGCCTGCTGCCGCTGCACAAGCTGGAATACGTGCGCAACGTCGTCGTGGAGCGGGACCTGGCCCAGGCCGTGACCCGCCTGCGCTCAGCCGGCATCGAGCCCCTGCTGGTCAAGGGTTGGAGCAGTGCGCGCACCTACCACGGCACTCGCTGCCGGCACCTGGGCGATGTCGACCTGTGCATCGAGCCGGGACAGTTCGAGGCCGCTCAGCGGGTCGTGCTCCACGACCTGGCCACGCCGGTGGACCTGCACCGGGGCATGGTCAACGATCAGGGCTATCCTCTCGATGCCCTGGACTGGCGCGAGCTGCACCGCGCGGGGGTCACGGTCGCCCTGGGCGAGACGCCGGTCCGCGTGCTGGCTGCCGAGGACCATCTGCGGGTCGTGGGGCTGCACTCGGTGCGAAGCGGGTTCACCCGGGTCTACCAGCTCTGCGACGTAGCCTCAGCCCTCGAGGCCGTCGGTAGCGACTTCGACTGGGGCCGGTGTCTGCGGCCCCTGGGGGTTCGCCTGGACTGGCTGGAGTGTGCGGCCGGGCTGGCGGTCGACCTGCTGGGGGCCCGACTGCCCGCCGGCCCGCTGCGGGCCCGCAGCCCAGACTGGGTGCGAACCGCCGTGGAGCGGCGGTGGGGGAGGCTCTGGAGGCCGTTCCAGTGGCGAGACCCGGGCATGCTGTACGATCGGTTGTCCGACCCGTTGTGGTCCATCAAACGGTGGAGCGGAGCCCTCCAGACCATGCCGCGGTGGCGCTGCCAGGCGGAGGAACTGCGGAACAGTGTGGCCCGGGTTCTTCGCATGGAGGAAAATTCTCCCTAGCAGAAAATTCATTTCTGTCGACTTGCCAACCAGTCGCTCCGTGTTATAATGTCCCGGTAGTGTCCCATGCAGGGATTGAGAGGTCTTCTAGCGGAATCCCTCCGCCCTTCAAGTTTTTTGTCCGACAGGACGTTCCCCGACCACACACCGATAGGAGTAGAGAGAATGCTGCCTGAAGCCAGAAAAAGCCGCGTG
>DASYBA010000301.1:0-3775 GCA_036501005.1 Candidatus Xenobia bacterium
GCCTCCTGCGGCGGCCACACCGAGAACAGCCAGGTCGTCTTTGGCGAGGCGGCGGCCTACCTGCGGGGCGTCGACGACACCTGGTGCGACGATTCCCCTTATCAGCACTGGGATCGGTCGTACACCGTCCAGCAACTCCAGAAAGCCCTGGAATCGCTGGGTCTCCCGCTGGAGGGCCAGGTCGTCGACGTCAAGGCCGAACAAGACGACTCTGGCCGGGTCGCCAGGCTGGCCGTCATCAGCGAGAAGGGCCAGCAGATCGTGCGGGGCATAGACCTGCGCCGAGTGCTCGGCTATCGGGAGTTGCGCAGCACCCGCTTCACCATTCGCATCGCCCGCACCATCCCCGTCTATATCGAAACGGATGAAACGGGCTCCGTGCTCATCCCAGAAACCATTGACATCAACCTGGAAGAAACGTTACCGATATTTGCCGGCATCCATATCGATCACAAGATAGTGCTGATGGATCAGCGGGGCCAGTTGTCCCGGCACGTTCCCCCGGGCCTCATGGCGCTGAACGCGAAATACAAGCTTCCACACGCCATCCAGCACGGCGTCGTGGTGCTGGGCATGGAGCGCAAGGTCACCCTGACCCGGTTCGAATTCAGCGAGAAGAAGCCGGGCATGGTCCATCACAAGGTGGAGAAGAACATGCCGGTCGAATTTGCGTTCGACGGTGAAGGCTGGGGGCACGGCGTGGGGATGTGCCAGTGGGGCTGCCGAGGCATGGCACAACAAGGCATGAGCTATACCCAGATATTGGCTCACTATTATCCTGGCACGACCCTCTCCGTGCTCACGCCGAGCTCTCGCTGATGGCCGACGAACGGGTCATGACGGCCCGGCCGCCTCGTCCGACTCGCTACCGGGATGGCGGGGCGCCAGCGACGCAGGCGTTTGCCTTCGTTTACCTCTTGTTGCTTGGAGGCGTAGCCCTGCCTCTGGCGGTTCCCGCCGCCAAGGACGCCCTGCATCAGGCCAACCCCACCGTTCGAGGGGGCGATCTGCACATGGTGTTTGCCACCGCCGTGGTACTCCTGGTCAGCGGACTGCTCATCGCCGGTCTGATACTGGAGGCGCGGCGCCAACGGCAGACCGTCGCCTGGGGCGTCGCCTGCCAGGGGCGCATCACCAAGGTAGACCGCGCTTCACTGCCTTGGGGAGGGGAGACTTTCAAACTCATCTTCGAATATGACGGCCCGGCCGGCATGGCGACAGGTGAGCACTGCCCGGTCGCCCCCCTGGGGCGAGACATGAAACCAGGCGACCCAGTGACCATCATCTGTTACCGCGGACAAGTGCTCCTCTACGAATTGTGTGAAATACAGATGCGGTGACTGCAGGGAAAAAGGGTTGCTTCATGACGTGAGAGAATTTCAAGGTGCATGAAGCAGAAAACGGCTGAAGGCTCCGACCTGGACCTGGAACACTGGAAGGACTACCTGCCCGAGCTCATCACCGAAAGCCTGTGGCTGCTAGGCGCCCGGGACCGCAGCGGCCCGCATATGGGCGACTACCACGGCAATTTCGTGCCCCAGATTCCCTACCAGGTCATCCGTCGTTTCACCAAGCCCGGGGAGGTCATCCTCGACCTCTTCTCGGGGATGGGAACGACCCTCATCGAGTGCCGCCACACCGGCCGGCACGGCATCGGCGTCGAGCTGAACCCAAACGTAGTGCAGCATTCTCAGCTTCGTATCGACGAGGCCATCAACGACGCGTGCGTCACCACCCGCGTCTTGCTGGGTGACTCCACTCGGGCAGAGACCGTATCGAACATCCGAACGGCCCTGTCGGACCTGGGCGCGACGCACGCCCACCACGTGATTCTCCATCCCCCCTACTGGGACATCATCGGCTTCAGCCAATCGCCCGACGACCTGTCCTGCGCGCCCACCAAGCCGGCCTTCCTGGAGGGCTTCGGCCAGGTGGTCGATACGGCGATGTCACTCCTCGCCCCCGAGCGGTTCCTCACGCTGGTCATCGGCGACAAGTACAGCAAGGGCGAGTGGGTGCCGCTGGGCTTCGAGTGCATGCAGACGTGCCTGTCGAAAGGGCTGCGCCTCAAGGCCATCAACGTCAAGGACATCCAGGGTAACGAAAAGGGCAAGGGCCGCACCAACAACCTGTGGAAATACCGCGCCCTGCGCCACGGCTTCTACATCTTCAAGCACGAGTACGTCATGCTCTTCCGCAAACCGTCCCACCCCCGCCAGCCTGCCGTATAGAGAACTGACAACCTCTCCGGGTGGTCGCATCACCCATTTGCAACCATCCGGAGAGGTTGCGATGCTTGGACCGGGCGGGCGGGCCAACGCGCGTCGGGCGCCCCTTCGCGGCCCTGCTAGGGGGACTCGTCGGTCGTCTTCAGGTCCGAGCGGATGACGCCGATGGGTTCAATCGGCCCCATTATTGCTTGGCCAGATAGCCGCCTTCTTCAACCGGGGGGGCCTGCTTGCCACTCGACACCGGCAGTGTCACGCTGGCTGCACCCTTCGCCGCCACGGGCGCCGGGGACTTCTCCCAGTGCTCCTTCGCCGCCGCTTCCGCCTCCATGTCGGCTCGCAGATCGAGGGCCTGTTGGACCGCTTTCTCCGGGTTGATCTCCCCGGCCCCCTGCGTATCGGCATCCACCCCGGGCAGCACCGTGGCGGTGCCCTTGAGAACGTTCTTGACCTGCTCGGGCGTCAGATACGGATTCGCCTGCAGCATCTCCGCCACCACGCCGCTCACGATAGGCGTGGCCCGGGATGATCCGGGCCCCCCGATGTACTGGTTGTCGATGAGGGGCAGGCGGGCCGTGGCAGACATCACTCGCTGGACTTCTTCCCGGGCGATCTGCGGGGACTGCTTCATGGCCTCGATGGTGTCGTCCGATAGACCGATGAGCCGCAGCGTGTCGTCCGGCACGTTCCCCAGGTCGGCATCCGACATGCCATTCAACCATTGCACCGTCTGGTGCATCAATCGATACTTCTGCGCCTGCTCCTCGACGGGCGTGCCCGGCGCATCCGGACCAATGATGCCTTCGCCGGGCGCCAGCACGTCGGGCTTGTGGAAACCCGCCGGGGTCGGTCCACGGCTGGAGAAAAGCGGCACCGTGTCGTCCTTGGTGTCGGCCGTATTGTTGTCGTCGACCGCCCCCACCGTGATGACCCGAGGGTTGTCGCCGGGCGACGATATCGTTCCCGAGCCTGGCCCCTCGTTACCCGCCGCGGCCACCACCACAATCCCCGCGTCGACCGCCCGGGTGACGGCCTGCTCGAGCGGATCGTCCTGGTAGTTCACCTTGGCCCGCCCACCCAACGACAGGTTCATGACGCGGATGTTGTATCGATCCTTGTTGTCGATACACCAGTTGACGGCTTTCAGGATGTCTGACAGCTTGCCCTGGCCGTACTGGTTGAGCACCTTGCAGGAAATGATGTCTGACCCCGGCGCCGGGCCGCGATACAGCCCATGGGACAGGTATCCATTGCCGGAGCCGTTGCCCACCGATTCCGTCCCATGGCCGTTGTCATCGTACGGCAGCGACCGATGGTTGACCCAATCCTCGGTGTGCACGATGCGGCTGCTGACATCGGGGTGCGGATACACGCCCGTATCGATATAGGCGATGCCCACCCCGGTACCGTCGTACTGGCGCAGGAGCGGCGAATCGTAGCGGGGCGCGGTCAGCTCGGGTCGCGGCCCGGTCCCGCTCGATGGCGGCAGCTCCTGCAAGGGATCGGTGGAGCGGCTGGAAATCGGACTGGGCAGCAGAAAGCGGTCG
>DASYBA010000302.1:0-9529 GCA_036501005.1 Candidatus Xenobia bacterium
GTTCCAGCCTGGCTCCGGCGGTGCCACTGCTGCGGTCGACCAGACAGGCCAGGCCCAGCACCTCGACGCCGCGCGCCCGCAAGAGCTGCAACACCTCGCCCGACGAGCCACCCGTCGTCACCACGTCTTCGGCGATGATGACCCGGTCGCCGGTGGACAGCTCGAAACCCCGCCGCAGCGTCATGACCCCTTTGTCTCGCTCGGCAAAGACATTGCCGACGCCCAACTGGCGGGCCAACTCGTAGGCGACCAGGATGCCGCCCAGCGCCGGTCCGATCACCCGCGTGGCTGCAGGAAGCTGGGGCACCAGCAGCTTGACCAGCTTGGCGCCCACCTTGGGGTCTACGAACACCCGCGCGCACTGGAAGTAGCGATCGGAGTGCAGACCCGAGCTCAACTGAAAATGGCCTTGCAGCAGCGCCCCGCACTTCTGCAGGACGCCCAGGGGGTTACTTTTCATGGTACTCCGCGGCGAACTCCATGACGCACATGACGTGGCTCACTTTGTTGGGCCCAACCGCCACGCCGACGACATGGAAAGCGGGTTCGAAGACATTGGCTCGATGCCCGCGATCGGGCACCCCGTCGTCAATGATGAGGTCGGCCACGATGTCCCGGGCGTCACTCCAGCCGTAGTCCAGATTTTCGCCCATGGTCCCGCCCCAGTTCCCGTAGCGGGCCACGCGGTCGGCCGGCAGGCTCCCATCCGGGCCCTGATGGCTCTTGACGCCGGTCGGACCGTTCTGCGTCACAAAATCAGCCGCCGCCCGAGACATCCCGGCGGATAGCGACACGGGCGTCAGCGGCGTCTGGTGATGCAGGAAGGCGATGGCATCTTCGAGAGCCACCTTGCCTTCTCTGCTGATGTACGCCCGGCCGCCTGGACGGGCGACCTGGTTGCTGGGGCCATACCAGGCGCGTCGTGCCTCCAGGATCTGGGCGTAGGCCTGAGGGTTGGTGCGAGCCAGGTTCAACTCTTCGACGATGGCAGCGGCGTTGCCGGCCCCCGCGACCGGCGCGGCGCCTTTGTGAAGGTCGACGGTCTCACCGTGGATGTCCAGCGCGTAGCCGGCCAGCATGGGCTGAAGCGCCCACCAGGGCGCATACACCGTGTTGGCGACCACGACCCCGGCAATCTTGTGGGCCTGGCCACCCAGAAAGAGGAAGTGCCCTGTCGGCTCGGTGGTCATCGCCATGCCGAGGGCCGTGCCCAGGCCTTCGACGGGCAAGAACACGTCGCCGTTCTGCCGTATGAACGACAAGCCGGCGACGGCCGCGCCGTTGACTTCGACCACGCCGCCTGGCACCTGGGCACAGGCCAGTCCGACGACCAGCGACGCCAGCATGAGCGCTTTGCGCATCAGCTCTTGCCGGTCTTCTTGGGTTCGGGTGTCTTGCCGTTGTTCTGGGCCTGCTCCAGCCGCACTTTGGCGTACTCGCTGTCGGGCCGCACCGCGAGGGCCTTCTTGAACCAGGTCGCGGCCCCGGGAAAGTCCCTCTTCTTCTCCATGAGCGTGTTGCCCGCCAGCATCATGGCGTCGTACCCCTTGTCAATGCCGCGGGGATCGAGCTCGATGCAGACCTGGAACTCTTTCATGGCGTCGTCATACTGACCGGCGTCGTACATGGCCGAGCCCAGGAAGTAGTGGCCGTCGGGATAGCTGGGCGCCTGGGTGGTGATGCGCCGAAACACGTCGATGGCCTGGTCGGGCTTCTTCTCGTCGACCATGAGGATCTCGCCCAGTCGTTCCAGCGCCATCAAGTCATGACCGTTGGCCTCCATGGCCGCCAGGAAGTGCCCTCGAGCGCGAGGCATCATGCGCTTCTGGTAATACAGCAGCCCCATGCCGTCCTGGGCCATGGAGCAATTGGGGTCGATCTTGAGGGCCTCTTTGAACTGGTTTTCGGCTTCCTGTATCATGGTCGAGTCGATGGAGCCCCGAAAGCAATAGACCATGCCGAGGCTGGACAGCGCCACCGGATCGTTGGGGTGGGCGACCGCCGCCTCTTCGAACTTATTCTGCTCGGTCGGGAGACTCATGGTCTTGAACGAGCTGTACAGGAGGAAGTTGAGCGCCAGGGCATCCTTGGGGTTTTGCTGGACCTCCTGCTCAAAAAAGGGAATACAGTCGGCGTACTTCTCCTGATAGAAGAGGGCCATGCCTTGATCGAGGGGGCCCTTGTCCTGGGCCATCACCGGACTCGCCAGGGAAGCCAGGAGCAGCGCTCCGGCCATGAATCGTTTCACCTTGGATCAACTCCTTATGGTCTGATGCGCCTCGACCGCCAGCCTTCGGGGCTTCGCCGCCGTTCGGGACGGTCAACTGCGATCCTCCTGTTGACTTTGCCGGATCCGGTGGGATAACTGCCTTGACATGGGTCTTGGCGCGGGCTATCTTACAGCTCGAGAGAGGTCGTAAAGACATGAAGAAGATTTTGCTGGCGGGCCTGCTGGCCCTCATGGTGGTGCTGCCGGCCCACGCTGACTGGGGCCGTCACGATGGCGACGACCGCCGAGCTCGCGAGGTCGAGACACAGCGCCGCCTGGAGTCTCAACGTCAGGCCCTTCTGCGGGTCCAGATAGCGGAACAGGCGGCCATCATCCGGGCCGAGCAGGAGCGACTGGACCAGGAGCATCACCGGCATGGCTACCACCAGACCTGGAACCCCATCGAGCCGGTCCACCTCGCTCCCTGGGGGCGCTGAATCAGTCCGATCATCCTGGGCCTCACCGCCGGGTTTGTGGTGCTGCTCGCGGGCGGCATCTGGTGGTGGCGCAGACGCTCTGAGACGGCCGCCGCCCCGCCCGCGCCTGATAACACCCCGACCATCGGAGGCTACCGCCTGGAAGCCCAGGTGGGCAGCGGCAGTGCGGCGGTCTTGTACCGTGGCCGCAAACCCGGCAGCCCGGAAGTGGCCATCAAGGTCCTGCACCTGACCGATCCGCAGGATCCCCGGCATTTCATCCAGCGGTTTGAGCGGGAAGTCGAGATTCTGAAGGGTCTCTCCCATCCCGGGATCGTTCGGTTCCTCGACGCCGGGGAGGAGAACGGGCGGCTCTTTCTGGTCGAGGAGCTGGCCCCCCAGGGCAGCCTGCGCCAGGTGCTGACCGCCGATGGCCTGCCTCCTGCCCGCTTTCGCCAGCTTTTCACGGCGCTGTGCGAGGCCATATCGTACGCCCATGGCACGGGCGTGGTGCACCGCGATCTCAAGCCCGAGAACGTCGTGATGGTCGACGAGACGCATCTCAAGATCACCGATTTTGGCCTGGCCCGCAGTGAGTTTCTGGGGGCCTTCACCACCACCGCCACGACGCTGGGAACCCCCGTCTACATGGCGCCGGAGCAGTGCGCAGGCCGCCCCGCGACGGCCGCCGCCGACCAGTACTCGCTCGGCATTCTGGGGTACGAGATGTGGAACGGCGACACGCCGTTCTCCGGGCACATGCCGGATCTCCTGATCCGCCACCTGTACGACAATCCGCCTCCTTTCAAGCGCCCGTGCCCCGAGCTGGAACAGCTTCTGCATCGCATGCTGGCCAAGGAGCCCACCGAGCGCTTTGCCAGCCTGGACGAGGTTCTCGCCGTCCTGTCCCGAATACCCCTCGGGTGACGTCTACCACCTGGCAGCCCGGCGAGCTGGTTCTCGACTTGTACCAGGTCGAGGGGCCGCTGGGCGGAGGGGGCATGGGCAGCGTGTACCGCGTCCAGCATCCGGGCTGGGGCATCTCCATGGCAGTCAAGGTGCCGCGCCCCCACCTGCTCGATCATCCGGGCGGCCTGGAGCAGTTCTTCAAGGAAGCCGAGAACTGGGTCAGCCTGGGCCTGCACCCGCACATCGCCAGTTGCTTCTTTGTGCGTCTGCAGGACGGCGTGCCCCTGGTCTTCAGTGAATACGTCGACGGGGGCGACCTGCACCGCCAGGTGGTGTCTCGCGAGCTGTACGATGGGGCCGCGGGCGACCCTCTCGAGCGCCTGCTGGACCTGGCCATCCAGTTCGCCCGGGGCCTGGCCTACGCCCACGAGAGCGGCCTCACGCATTTCGACGTCAAGTCGGCCAACGTGCTGCGAGCGCGCAACGGTCTGCTCAAGGTGACCGACTTCGGCCTGGCCCGCAGCCTGCTGCAGGACCAGCCCGTGCCCGCCCACTCGAGCCGCGCCTACCGGTTCACGCCGGCCTATGCTTCGCCGGAGCAGGCATCGGGCCGTCCCGTCACCTGGCGGACCGATCTCTGGTCGTGGGCTGTCAGCGTGCTGGAGTGGTTCATGGGGCACACCCCCAAGTGGGGTCCGATGGCCCCCTATGCTCTCGAAGACTACCGCCGGCATGGCAGCTCGTACCCGGGCTGCCCCCCCATGCCGGGCGGGTTGGACCGGCTGCTGGCCAGTTGCCTGCAGGAAGATCCAGACGCCCGTCCCCCCGGTTTTTCGCACCTGGCCGGGGCCCTCATCGCCCTCTATGAGGCCACTTTGGGCACCCCCTACGGGCGTCCCGTTGCCACGGCGGCGGGCCTGCGGAGCGATGCCCTCAACAACCAGGGCGTTTCGCTCCTCGACCTGGGTCGGGCCGAGCAGGCCGAGGCCTGCTTCGAGGCGACCCTGGCCAGCGACCCGGGGCACGCTGCCGCCGCCTTCAACCTGGCCCTGGTGCAGTGGCGGCGGGGGGTGCTGACCGACGAGCAGGTCGTGCAGATCGTCCAGTCGCTGGATGGGTCGTGGATCGGCTGTTACCATCGGGTCGGCCTGCACCTCGAGCGAGGCGACGCCGACGCGGCCAGCAACGAGCTGCTGGAGGCTCGCCGTCTCGGGGCCCCCCCCGGAACCCTGGCCGGCCTGGAGGCCTGCCTGCCGGTCTCGCCTTGGACGGTCGCCGAGGGCCTGCCCCTGGTGCCCGGCGGCCTGGCCCTGGCCGGCCACCGCCTGCTGGCCGCGTCGCGGACCGGGGCCTGGCAGGTCTGGGAGCTGGAGAGCGGCCGCGTGGCGCTCAGCGGCCCGCCCGCGGTGCGCGGCGCGCTGTGTGCCGCGTGGAGCCGGGACGGCCGTTTCCTCTACCAGGGCGGGGAGGAGGGCGACATCGCCGTGGTGGAGATCGCCTCCGGGGCTCGCCTCTCGACCTTGCGAGGGCATCAGGGCCCGGTGCTGGCGTTGGCTCTCGCCGTGGACGGCAGCGTGACCGTCAGCGCTGGAGCGGACGGGACCGTTCGCTTGTGGGAGACCGTCTCAGGTCGTCCCCTGCGGGTGTTGCGCACAGCCTCGCCCCGGGCCATCGCCGTGGACCCGTCGGCCCGCCACGTAGCCATGGCGGGCCCTGGGGGGCTGGAGGTATGGTTGCACGACACGCTCGCCTGGCGCGCCGACGTGTCGGTGACCGCCCTGGCTTTTACCCGCGACGCCGTGGTGTCAGGGGATCTAGACGGCCTGGTGCGCTTCTGGCACCTCGCCGACGGCACCCCCCGAAGTACCCAGGCCGCCCATCGGGGCGCGGTCCTGGCGCTGGCCATCCAAGAGCCCTGGGCGGTGACCGGCGGCGAGGACGGCACCGCCCGAACCTGGCACGGCGCTCAGTGCCGATGGACCCGGCCGTTGCGCAGTGGTTGGGTGTCGGCGGTGGTGCTGCGAGCGCCGTGGGCCGCGGCCGCCACGGTCGACGGCGAGCTGACGGTGTGGCAACTGACCCCGGCGTCCCATGCAGCCCCCCCCATGGTGGCCCACCCTCGCCAGGCCGAAGAGCTGGTCACCCTGGAAGCCGGCTACGGGCAGTTGTTGTCGACGGTCTCCACGGCCCTCGACGAGGGCTTTGACGTGCCCACGGCCCTGGCCGGGCTGCAGGAAATGCGGCAGACGCCCGGGTTCGAGCGCTCGCCCGAATGCCTGGCGCTCTCCGACCGGTTGTTTCCTTTCGCGCGCCGGGGTGGGCTGCTGGGCGTGTGGCTGCAGCAGACGCTGGAACCACACTCGGCCCCCATCACCCGCGTGGTCCTGAGCTATGATGCGCAAGCCATCGTCACTGCCGACGCCCAGGGCGAGGTCCGGTGGCTCGATCTGGCCAGCCTCACTTTGCGTCAATCGTGGCGCCTGCCGGCTCCGGTGCCCGCGGTCGCGGTCGGACCGGCCCTGGTCCTGGCTGCCCAGGGCAAAGAGGTTCTCTTGTTGGATGGCCTGGATGGCCACTCCATGGGGGCCCTTACGGGCCACCGGGGGCCGTTGGTGGGCCTGGCCGGGGACCGCAAGGGGCAGCGATTGATGACGGCCAGTCAGGACGGCGAGGCCCGCGTCTGGGACGTGGCCAACCGCACGGTGGTGTGGTCGGCGCCGGGCCAAGGCGCCGCCGTGGCCCTGGACGCGGGCGGCGAGTCGTGGGGGTGGGGCAGTTTTGCCGGACCGTGCCGAGCCTGGCGTGGCCAGGAGACGGTCTGGAAAGGCCACGAGGGAGCGGTTCGCGCAGTGGCCTTGAGCGCCGTACGGGAGCGGGCCGCCACGGCCGGTGAAGATCGCTCCGTGCGCCTTTGGCAGTTCGGCGGATCGGCCGCCGGGCGGGTGCTGACCGGCCACGGCCGCCCCCTCACCGACGTGGCCCTCAACTGGGATGGCTCGGTGGTGGCCAGCGCCGGCAAGGATCGGACTGTCCGTCTGTGGGGGTGGGAGCAAGGCAACCTCCTGTGGAACTGGACACCCCACGAAGCCTTCGTGACGGTCTTGTCGCTGTCTCCCGATGCCCGCTGGCTGGTGACCGGGGCGGCGGATGGAGGGCTTCGCCTGTGGTACCTCGATTGGGAGTTGCTGGCGTGGCGCGAAGAAGACGGGTCCTGGGAGGAGAGAGCGAGGCCCTGGCTGGTGAACGGCGCCACCCATGACCTGGCGTACGGCGGGCTGGCCTGAGCTGGTCGCGATCCTGCTGGCCAGCCCGGTGGTAGCTGCCCCGCAGCCCCTGACCTTCAGCGTGGTGCCCGGCGGGGCCACCTTGTCGGAGGGCGGCCAGGTGCTGGCCAGCGGCGTGGCCCGCTTCGAATTGTCGCCGCCGGAGGGGGTGCATCGCTATCGGATTCGGCGGCCCCCGTTCGACGATCTGTGGCTGACCATCCAGTGGAACCGCGGCCTGCACCGCTGGGAGTCTGAGAGCGCGGCGGGGGCTCAACCGATCGAGCAGCCCTTCGAGATGGCCCGTACCGTGCATGTGCGGACCCGTCCGGCCGATGCCCGGGTACAAGTCGAGGTCGGCGGGCAATGGCGCACGCTCGCCCAGTCGCACGGGCACGTCACCTTGGAGCACGGCTGGGCGCCAGGCCGCCTGCGCCTGGTGGCGGAAGGCTACCAGCCAGAGGTCGTCACGCTGGCCGACGGGGCCCTCGCCGACCCCAGCAACGACTGGCCGACGACACCCATCGAGCTGCGGGGCGCGTCGTCTCCCTGGCCCTGGTGGGCGTTGGGCGGGGCGGTCGCCGGCGTGGTGTTGTGGCGGGTGACCCGCCGCCCCGCGCCGCCGCCGGAGGAGAAGCCCGAGCGGCGTCCCGCCCCCGCCGTGGTCGAGACCAGCGCGGTCGAACGCTTCCGCCGGGGGGGCAAGCCGCTGCCCACGCCGCCGCCCGCCAAAGTGACCACCACCTTCATGCGCTTCGTCCGTCGCCTGTCGGATCCGCAGGCCATGGACCTCAAAGGCCAGCGCGCGCAGACTCGGGGCGGATTGCAGGTCAAGCTGCGGGAACCGCTGCGGCAGTCAGCCCGCCGGGCGACGTGGCGCGGCCAGTGGGAGCCGTACCTGGAATCGGATCCTCCGGTGGACGTGGTGGTGCTGCTGGAGGCGCCCGAACAGGACCCCGACTGGGAGCAGCGCATGACCGCGTGTCAGGCGGTGAGATCGCCTTGGGTGGCCCGTATCCTCGATTGGGGCACGCTCTCCACCCCGCAAGGCCGGCGTCGCTTCGTGGTCTACGAGCACGTCGAGTTGATGGCCGGCGAAGGCCCCGACTGGGCCCGTCAACTGTTGTCCGGGCTGGCCGCGCTGCACGAGGCCGGCACGGCCCACGGCAGCCTGGCCCCTGACACCATCTTGCTCACGCCGCAAGGTGAGGTGTGCATGCTCGAGGCCGGGTTCGTCCCCGGCACCCCGGCCGGCGATCTGCAGGCTGCGGCCCCGCTGGTGGGGGGGTGGTGGGCCGGCCAGCCCGATCCATCCGCCTGGCCCATGGACGTGCACGACCTGGCGGCCCGACTGTCGTGCTGCAAGACGGCCATGGAGGCGCTCACGGAGCTACCCTTCGAGGTGGCCCAGCAACCCGTAGATGGGCAGAAACAGGCTGACGAACAGCACCCCCAGTAGCGTGCCGAAGACCACCATGAAGCAAGGCTCCAACAGCGTGACCACCTGGCGAAAGAGCTCCTCCGTCTCCTCTTCCATGACTTTGGCCAGCGCCAGCAAGAGTCGGTCGACCCGCCCGGTCTCCTGACCGATGCGGATCATGGCGCTGACCGTGGGGGGAAAGAAGGTCACCGCCTCCAGCGCCGTCGCCAGATCGCCGCTCATCTGAAATCGTTCGTTGGCCTGTGTCAGCGTGCGCCGATAGAACGGCAGAGAGGTGCTGTCGACCAGCAGCTCCATGGCGACGGACAGGGCGATGCCCTCCTGGTACAGGTGGCCGAGAACGTTGCAGAAGGCAGTGGCCAGATACTGCCCGGTTACCCTTCGGCTCCACCTGAAGCGCAGCGTGGCGGTGACCAGCCGAGGCGCCAGCAAGGCCCAGTGCCACCACATCAGGCCAACCCCCACGACGAGGAGCATCACGGGCACCGGCTGGCAGATGAACCGCACCGTACCGAGCACGGCCACGGTAAAGGGCGGGAGCTCCAGGTTGAGGTCGCGATAGAGCGCATCGAGGCGGGGAACGAGCACCGCGATGACGATCCACAGCATGGCGCTGCAGCAGGCCAGGGTGAGGCACGGGGCGATGAGCACCCGGCTCAGCTCGCGAGCCATGCGGTCCTGACGCTCCAGCATGCGAGCCCCTTCTTCCAGCCGCTCGGCCAGGTTGCCGCTGTTCTCGCCCACCTCCATCAGCGCCCGTACCGTGTGCGGAAAGGCCCGAGGAAACCGGGTACATGCCGCCGACAGCGGCACGCCCTCCTGCGAGATGGTGCGCTGCACCGACTCAAGAATGCCCTTCATGCGGGGCTGACCCTCCTGGCGGGCCTGCAGCGTGAGGGCTTGATCCAACGCCATGCCGCTTTTCAGCATGACGGCCAGGGCGTGCAGGAGGTGGGCAATCTGGCGAGGCGGGATGGGACGGGCCACGGGGGGGTGTATTCTGGCCCCGGCGCTTGAAGCCCGCTGGCTTGACCCCGTATAATGTCAGGACATGCGGCGGCGAGGCAACGCGGTCATGGCTGGCCTCTTGATCACGTTCTTCGTGCTCGTCCTGGCCTTGTCTCTGTTTGAGCTGATCCGGAGCGAAAGCAGCTTTGAACACCACCAGGAGGCCCAGGAGCGAGCCTACCTGGCGGCCCTCTCCGGGCTGGAATTGTTCAAAGCCGAGGCC
>DASYBA010000303.1:0-6888 GCA_036501005.1 Candidatus Xenobia bacterium
CGGCCGGGCCCGAAATCTACGGAACCGATCCAGCATGTTGCCGCAGGAGACCCGCTTCCAGAAGCCTGGCCAGAAAGGCCTGCACCTGCTCCTGGCACGTCTGGAAGTCGACGTCATAACGCTCGACCAGCGCCACACATAAATCGCGAACCGTGCGCGGATGCTCAAGATCATTCCAGATACAGGTGCCGACCGGTTCGAGCATGTGATACATCCCTTTCGACAGATCCATCATGACCATCTCGTCGTCCAGCATCGATGTCATGATTTCTGGGCGCCGGCTGACGATGGAATCCAGGCTTAGAGCGGACACGGGCACACCTCCTGCAATTTCTCCTCGATGCGGTCGGCCAGCGATTGCGGGTCGAAAACCTGTGTAGAACGACGGATCCGGTGCATGGGAACGTCGGCAGCGAGGGCTGCGGCCACGCGGAAATGAGCGGACTTCTGGCGGAGCCCCCGCATGTATTCGGTCCGATACGTCTGGGAGAGGATGGCGTGAAACCGTCGCACCCTGGCCAGGTCTTCGACCTCGATGCCGTCGCAGTGAGCAGGAGACAGGAAGAAAATCCGTTGCGCCGGCGTCGCACTGGCGGCAAAGGCATGCGGATGGGATACTTCAAGCTTTTTCGAGTCGCCCAGGCATCCGACTTCATGGCCCAGATAGCGGGCGGAATCGGGGCACAGGCGGGTTCGAGGGAAGGCGGGGTGTACCAGCGGCAGGCCGTTCTCCGCCACGGTCACCGCGGTCATGTCGTCGGCCAGCATGCGGTAGCCGCGGCCGAGGAAGGTGCCCAGCAGGGTGCTTTTGCCGGCCCCCGACTGTCCGGCGAACAGAACGGCGCCGTGGGGAGTCTCGATGGCGCTGGCGTGCAGCGTCAGGATGCCGCGCTGATGCAAGAGCGCCCCCAGACAGC
The DNA here is from genome assembly GCA_036501005.1 of Candidatus Xenobia bacterium. Taxonomy (GTDB): domain Bacteria; phylum Vulcanimicrobiota; class Xenobia; order RGZZ01; family DASYBA01; genus DASYBA01. The sequence goes on from DASYBA010000303.1 coordinate 918, forward strand.
AGGCTCGCAGAAACAGTCCAACCTGGACGCCCGTCGCGCCGGCACAAGCATCGACCCATATCGAACAGCCGTTTTCGACCGCGTAGCTCGCCACCTCGGCCACATGCAACCTGAACGCCGTCTCGTCGGCAAGAAACAAGGGACCGTCGGAGTGAGACAAGACCCCTGGCGTGTCACGCTGCAGAGGAGCCAGCGGAGCCCGCCGGATGGTGACTGCAGGCGGGGCCGGGGGCGTCGGCAGAAAGTCGGCCAGGGGTATCTCGCTGGCGAAGACCAGACCGAACGCCCGGTAGTACTCCATTATCCGACGACCACGATCAGCCCCTCGGCCCGGAGCTGAGTCAAGAAAGCCAGCACCTGTTCTTCGCAGGTGGTTCGATCGATGTCGTACTCGTCCAGCAGCCGGTGGCAGACCTCCTTCACCGCGAGCGGCCGTTCCAGCAATTGCCAGATGCGTCTGCCGGTGCGATCCAGACCAAAATATCGCTCGGTTTGCAGATTCGTCATGAGAATCTCATCCTCCATCGCCATGCTGGCGAGACTGTCGTCGGCGGCAATCGTGAGGATGGAACTCAAGGTGATGGGAGACACGTCAGGACCCCCCTTGTCGGCGTCGAGATACGCGAAAGCGCCAGTGCAACTGGTAGGCTCGGGCCAGTTGATCTATGGTGAAGACATGGCCCTCCTGCGCCCCCCAATGTCGGAAGTCTTCGTGGGAGAGGACGTCCCGGTCGCGTGCTAGCCGATCGCGTAGCGATGTTTCCCGACTGAGGCGTTCCAGAAAGTCCAGGGCCGACTGGATACTCACGGGGTCGACCGGACCACCAGTCTATCGAGCGATTGAAAGACGAAATTCGTCGACCGCACCCGGGACTCCACGACTTCAAGGTGGCTGAACTTATGGACCAGTCGGTCCAGGACCAGACGCACCATCCACCTGGCCAGCGCTGCGCCCAGACAGAATCGATTCCCGTGTCCAAAGGCCAGATGGCGACCCGCCGGTCTGTGCGGATGGAACTGGTCGGGACAATCGAACACCGCGGGGTCCCGGTTGGCGGCCGCCAGGACCAGGTTGACACTCTCGCCTGGGCGTATGGTGCGTTCGGAATCGATAGGGATGTCTTCGAGCGCCCGCCGGTAGGTGGAACTGACGATCCCATGATACCGCAACACTTCTTCCAGGAATGGGTTGACGTAGGTGGGGTCCGCCCGCAGGGCAGGCCACACGGGGGCCGCTTGCGCGATGGCATGGCCGATGAACCCTCGCATGGTGGCCGTTCCCGCCAGCAGAAGCAGCAACGCATCCGACAGCCGATCGGCAATCCCGAGACGCCCGTGCAACCGGTCGAGAAGTCGTCCAGGCCACGGCTTGCGGACATGAGGAAGGCAGTGGTCCATCAATCCGACGTAGGCGAGACGACCGCGAGCCAGGGTGGGCGGCGTGGGATCCAGATCCAGTGCATCGGCCCGGGCGAGGAGGAGATGGTCGAGTCGGGATGGGGCATCGACCGGCAGGCCCAGAAGGTCTCCGATGATGCATACCGGCAACGGAGCGGCCAATTCGGAGACGACGTCGAACGTGCCGGCCAGCGGCCCGACGAACGCATCGACCAGCGCTTCCATGGCAGGGGTCCGGGCGGCGACGGTGGCCCGGAACTCGGGGGCGAGGATTTTGCGTTGGCGCCCGTGCTCGTCTCGTGGCAGGCACTGCAATTCTCGGGCCTCGATCGACCCGGACAGGTGCAGGAGCCACCCTGGACGGCCGTTCCCCTCGAGAACGACGTCATCGGCCGGGCGGGAGGCAATGGGTTCGAATCCCAGGCGCTCATCGTGGAGGAACGCCAGCACTGCGGCGTGGTCCACGACAAACCAGTCACCCCGGTCTTCCCGCTGGTGGATGGGGCCGCCGGCGCGGAGGTTGGCGAAGGTTCGGAGGGGCACGTTCATCCTCATGGGAACGTTCCCAGCGCCGCGTGCAGGGCCCGCAAGACCGTGGCCGTGGTAAAGATGCGGCGGTGATCGCGCAGAAACACGAGGTCCTCGCGGCCATGAGGGGTCACGTCGCCGGGCTCGGGAAACTGGATGAAGGCGGACGCTGGCCAGGAGCCATCCCGGCGCTGTTCGTCCAGCAACCACCAGAGCGTCCCTCGAGGGTCGGCCTCCAGGCCGGCCAACAAGCCCTCCAGCGCCAGGGCGGTCAGGAACGGAGAAGGTCGGCTATCGACTCGCGAGCTGGCGAAACCATCCCGCCCCAGCGAGGCCTGCAGCCAGGCACCCGCCCTCCGACGCCGCGGCCCGTCGTCGGGGTCGGTGAGACTTAGAATCGACAGTGTCGTGGCATAATGCTCGTCAGGCCACCAGTAGCCGGTCCAGAACCCGTCCTGGGTCTGTTGATTCCGAAGATAAGGTACGGTTCTGTCGCGCATCGGCTGGATAAAGGACACGGCCGCCGTGACACACGTATGAGCGGCACTCCAACCCTCCACCGGACGATCGAAAAACCGGCCGCCGTAGCTGGCGATACCGCCGTCCGCACCTTGCACCTCGCGGATGAAGTCCAGCGGAGCTGCAGGCAGCTCGACTTGCAAGGTCTGGGCCAGCCGCAGAGACCACGCGGTGCTATCCGCATCCGGCGGTAGCACGACGTTCCAGCCCCACGCCCGGGGCTGCAAGGCGAGGCGATCAGCCAGCAGATCCCAGGTCTGTCGGGCGACCGCCTCATCTCCCACCTGGGCCAGCGCATGGGCCGTGTAGGCAGTCACCCAGACGTCGCTCGCATGGGCGCGCGGGTTGTCGAAGTCAAGCCACCAGCCGGCCGCGTTCCGTTGTCGTAGGAGGAACGATGTGGCCGCGTCGATGGCTTTTTGGACTTCACCCCGGTGCAAGAAGCGATGGACAGGCCGCCCGAGGATGCGGGGATCGGTGGCCGCGGGGTGCTGCCAGCAGCTCTGCTCGATGCCGCCATACAACTTGGCAGAGGGGGGGTGCTCGGCGCGGCAGGTCAGCTTGACGTGGCTCAGGCGGCAGTTGAAAAACCAGGGAGCCTCCCGCCCGCTGAGGAGATCTGCAGCCATGCTGAACGCCGGCCAGGGTGCAGACCAGCTCGGAGGGTCCACGACGCGAGGCCACGATGACCACTGGGCTGCCTCCTCGGGGCGGGCCAGACCCTGTCGGACCAGCCAGTCGAACAGGGGTTTCCAACGGAACTCCTTGACAGGATTGGAAAACATGCACTCCAGCCCGACGGCCTCGGGGGTGAGTAGACTGACCCCCAGCCGGACGCTGTCGACAAACTGGTTCATCTGCTGGACGAGCGCGCCGACCTCATCGATATGGCGCACCCGGGCTCGACGGAGAAAATCGGAGACCTGGTGAGGCCGGAGACCAGAAACATTGATCCGGATATCGAACGGGTCGCGGGCGGTGAACAGTCCGACATGGGACAGATAAGCACCGGCGGGAAGCCAGTCCAGGGCTTCCTCCACCCTGCGGGCGGCGTCGTCTGGATCGGCGAGCAGCAGGGAGAGGGCGGTTTTCAACGTGGTCTGGACCGATGTAGCTGGCGGCAGTAGCCCAAGGAACATGGAAGGCAGGGGATCGGGGTGCGATTGAACGTCATATTCGAGCCAGACCTCGTGAATGTCGGGCAGGTCGGGCCAGCGCTGACAGAAGGTGGCGAGCCGCGCCCAGAAGGGGTGGGCGCGGGCTGAGCGTTGCAGCCAGGCGGCCAGACGGGCCGGTTCCTGGTCCGCTCGGTTGAACCCCTGCTGCAGATCGACAGGAGCGTCGGCCGGGGCGTTGAGACGGTATTCAAAGCCAAAACGAACGACGGGGACGAGCGTGTCGAGGAGCGCGGCCCAAACTGTTCGCTGGTCCTGCGGAAAGGGCGGAAGCAGCTCGAGAAGCGACTGCACGCGCCTACATACGCCCAGGCGAGAAGCCAGTCCTTTTAGCGACCAGCTTTTGCGATCACGCCCCTCCGCCTCCCTTTAGAAGTGGCAGAAGGCGAGCGTTATCGTGTCAAACCGATCGTACAACAAAGCTCCGACCATCAGGACATAGTAGGCGGCCCACCGCCACCACCAGGCCCGGCAAGCCAGGCGCGCCTCTATGGGTCGTTTATCGCACAGGTCGACATACAGGACGACCACGAAGAGGACCAAATCGATACTCCCATAACAGCATGTATAGGGTTCTGCGAAACTGCCGCCAGACCCGGCATAAGCAGATAAGCGCAGACGTAGCAAGCGTTAACGAAGTCACGGCGAGGCCGTGAAGCAGGCCGTCGTGGCCGCTGCCAGAACGTCGTAATCACGCCGACAGGGACCGTTACGGGCCTTTGTAGCGCAACCACGTCACCAGCGGCGTACAGACGTAGTCGCGGAACCAGATCGACAACGATATGGGCCACCTTCTGCAGTAGGCGGCCACGGTTTCCGCGACAAAGGGGCCGATGAGATTGTCGGCGACTCGAAGGCCAGGCAGCGGACAATCGCTACGTGAGTGTAGCGGGGTCAACCGATATAGAGGGCTGGGGTGGCCGCGCAGACGGCCGCCAATCCATGATTCTGCGGTCGTTCGAAGGCGACGAGAAGGGGTCCTCAGGTGTGCGCACCAACCTCGATCGGGCCGGCGCAGACGGTCGGGAACCTGAGGATGAACGTGGCACAACTACCTGGCTTGACTCCGGTTCTTGCACGCCGCGGTAGACGTCCAACAAGTTGCCAAGGGTCTTGAACGTCTAGAATGACAGGCCGAGAGGGGCCAGGGTCGCTGGAGCCCTCCTGGAGCCGGGCGGCAACCTACTGGTAATCTGCCTGCACGATCCAGGGCTTCAACACCATGCCGACGTCGGGCGACGTGCCGCCGACCACGAAAGCGCCGTCGGGCGACATGCGCACCGGGAGCTTGCCGGTCATGTCGTTGGTGGCGCTCGGCACACCATTGGCAGCCTGGCTGAGGTGGTAACCGTTGACGTCAAACTGGAGGCTGCCGTCCAAGTGGATGGTCTCGGCGCCGGGCACCGGCAGTCCGGCGTCGACATAGCCGTTCAGCGTCAGGCTGCCGTCGGCAAAGGTCGCGACGCCGTTGGGCTCGTTTTTCACGGGGGCGCCGTTTTGCTGGACATGGGTGTCCGTATCGGGCCCGAAGGTCACGACGGTGCCGTGCTTGAGGGTGAGGACGCTGGGGCAGGCCACGCCCGACTCCCCGCCTCGGGAGGCGACGGCGCCGGCGGTCCTCGCATCGACGGTGCCTTGAGCGTAGGTTTCAAAGGGGGAACTGGCCGGCATCACCTCGACCTGCTGGGTGCATCCCGTCGGCAGGGCCGGAGCGGGCGTGGCGGCGGCAGCCCCGGTAGCTGCGGCGGCTGCCATGAGCCCGGATGCAATCCACGTCCTGATCATTTTGTTTCCCTCCAACGCCTCTTCGTATCCTCAGTCTAGCGACAAGCGTCAGCCCCACGTCATGTGAGCGTCACAAAGTGTGTCCAGCATGTAGACGTCACGCCAGTCTTTCGTACCATTCTTGTCCAGGCCGGCAGCCAACGCCGCTGGCCCGGTATGATGTGGAAGTTTCCGCCTTATGCGCCACCATATCTGGTGCGACATCATACCGAAACACCAACATCATACCAGGATGAGCATGTGATTTTCGTTAACAAGACATTTACTCGCCAGTTCGAGGGTGAGCGTCGATTGTTAATCCCCAACGGGTATTCTCAGGCCATGAATATGAAATCGATACGCCTGGAGCGGGGACTCACCCAAACCGCCCTGGGCCGCCTGGCGGGTGTACATCAGTCGGACGTCAGTCGCATCGAGACCGGACAGATCGACGATCCGGCCAAGCAGCAGCGAATAGACGCGGTCCTCGGAGTAAAGAAAGTAAAAATGGAGGAACAAGCTGCCCTGGCCACGATATTTCAGCCGAAGCGAAAGCGTTGGCTGCAAGAAAGGCCCGAGGTTCCTAT
>DASYBA010000304.1:0-4767 GCA_036501005.1 Candidatus Xenobia bacterium
TGCGACAAGGCTGACAGGATGGCAATACTGAGCGCCTGCTCCCACATCTGGCTCTTGCCGGCCCCGTTCAACAAGATGCTCTCGAGCAAGCGCTCGCCGCCTCTGACCCGCTCCATGAGGCCGTCGGCGACCATGGCCCAGGCGGGCGGTGGGAGCAGTTCTTCGGTGACGTCGTAGTTGAAGCAGATGCCGGTCGCACCAGAGGCGAGCTTGACGACAATGAAGAGGCCCTCCATGTTGAGCCCGACGATGGTCTGCTCGCGCCACGACGAACCGTAGCGGCGCTGCAAATCCTCCCAGATTTCGGCCAGCATGGCCTGGCTGCCGATGCCGCCCGCTGGCGTTGCTCCGGCCACGCGGGCCGTGCTTGGTTCAGACACGCGGAAGACTCCTAACAAAAGATGGCCACTCCCGGGGGAGCGGCCATCATGATTGGGCAGACTGCTGCGGCTATCGCCAGCCGTGATGCCCGTGGCCCCAGGGAGCGGGACCCCACGGACCGGGGTGTGGACCCCACGGGCCAGGACTCCAGGGACCGGGGCGTGGACCCCCGTGGCCCCAGCCGCCGCCGCCACCGTGGCCCCAGCCACCGCCGTGGCCCCCACCGCCCCAACCATGGAACACGTTGCTCCACTGGTCGACGGAGCCGGCCTTCAATTCGGCTGCGTGCTCGGGCTTGATCAGGTTGGCTTTGACCATGTGGTCGACCAGCGAATCGCGGCGATCGGCCACAAAGCTTTCAATCTGCTCCTTGGTGGGAGCTGCGGGGGCCTCGCCCGCGGGGCGGGCCGCTGCAGCGGGCTGGTGGGCCGGCGTCAGGCCGGCCGGACGAAGGGGATCGGACATGGGCGGATACCTCCGAGTATCAGTTTTCCGTGAAACCGGCCGCTCTTTTCTGGCGGTAGAAAGCCCCCTCCTGCTCGGTCACTCGGTAAACTTTTGGCGGATGCGCGCTGCGGCTTCCTCCAGCACAGAGAGCGGGCGAGCAAACGATACGCGCAGGTACCCCTCCCCGCGAGGCCCGAACGCTCTGCCCGGGACCGTCAACACGCCGGCGTCGTCGGCCAGGCGTTTTGCCACGGCCTCGGACGAGCCTGGCACCTGCACAAAGAGGTAGAAGGCCCCGTGCGGCATGGCACAAGAGAAGCCCGGAATCGTGTTCAGTCGCTCCGCCAGCACCTTTCCCCTTCTCTCGAACTCGGCCACCATGCCGGGAATCCAGGGCGTCTCGTCGAGGGTAGACGCCAGCGCCCGCTGTGCCACCGACGAGACGCTGACGACCTGCATCTGCTGAACCATCACCATGCGATAGATCAGCCCCGCCGGGGCCGCGGCGAAACCGATACGCCAGCCGCAGATGCAACAGGTCTTGGAGAAGCTGTTGAGAACGACGGTCCGGCCCTTCATGCCCGGCCACGATGCGATACTGAGGTGGGGCAGGCCCGTATAGATGAACTTTTCGTACACCTCATCCGACAGCACCAGCAGGTCGTGTTCCTGGGCCACGTTCGCCAACGCCTCCAGGTCGGCTGGCCCGAGGACGCTCCCCGTCGGATTGTTGGGTGAGTTGATGATGATGGCCCGGGTCCTCGGGGTCAGAGCTTGTCGAATGTCGTCCGCCTGCAGTCGGAAGCCGTGCTCGGCGCGCAGCGGCACCCTCACCGGCACGCCGTCGGCCATGGTCACGCAGGGTTCGAAGACGGCATAGCCGGGGTCGGTGATGAGGACGTGATCGCCGGGACGGAGCGCAGCGTGTAGCGCCAGGGACAACGCGTTGATGGCGCCCGCGGTCATCATGATCTCGCTGCCAGGATCGTAGTGCACCCCCAGGTCGCGCCACAATTTGCGGCCCACGGCCTCGCGCACCTCGGGCAGCCCCTGGCTGGGCGTGTAGCTGTTGAAGCCCTCCTGGATGGCCTGGCAGGCCGCGGCCTTGATGGGAGCCGGCGTATCGAAATCCGGCTCGCCCAGGGCCAGGCTGATCACGTCGGGCCTGGTGCGGGGCGCATCGGCGACTCGGCGTATGCCGGACGGCTGGATGCGAGCCGCCTTTTCACGCCCGGCGACCTTGGCCAGCGTCTCCATGGCCTCCACCGTTGGACAGGAGACCATCACCCGGTGGGCCCCAGCCTTCTCCCAGACTGACGGGTCGTCCAGCCGGTCCACCAGCACCGACCGCCGAATGCTCTCCCGGGGCCGTTTGGCGGCATCCAGCAGCGTATCGAGACGAGCCGACAAGGCCTTGAACTGGTCCGGTGAGACGGCCCGAGCGTTCCATTCGTCGGCGAACACCGCCGCCAGCGGTAGCGTCCTGTCCGGACTTCGGCCGGCCACCAGGATGGGAGGCCCGTGGGGTGTGGGGAGTAGCTTCGCCTGCTTGAGCCGATAGTGCTGGCCGGAGAACGTGGCCTCGGGGGTCCGCAGTAGCCGCCAGACCACCTCGAGGGTCTCATCGAACATCGCCAGCGTCCCCGGACCCACCCCGAGGCCCAGGACCAGGCGTCCCCCGGACAGATCGTCCACCTGCGCCGCCTGGCGAGCCATGTGGACGGGATGCTGAAGCGCCGGCCAGGTCACCAGGGGCCCCAGGGCGAGGCGCGTCGTGTGGTCGGCCTGCCACACCAGAGACGTCCACAGATCCAGGCCGTCGCCGGAGCGAAAGAGGCCGGCGAACCCCAGCTCTTCCGCGGCCCGAACCAGGCTTTGCCAGAGGGGCCAGGTGAGAGTCCTCCCGTCCACGGCCAGGGCGATGTCCACGGCTGCCGAGTTCGGTCCTGACGTGGTGTTAACCTAGGAGTGCTTGGCGGCGGGCCGACGCTGGCCTATGATGAGGAGGCATGCAGCCGATCTCGGGCGCCCCCCTTTCTCCACGGCCGTCGTTCATCCAATCCGACACGCCAGGTGACGTGCCGGCGGTTCGCTACGAGGCCTTGGATCCCGATCTCCTGAAAGCCCGCTATGCGGCCAACCGACCGATCATCGACGCCATGCTGGACTCGACCACTCGGCCGGAGGAGAAGGCTGACGTCGAGCGGGACCTCGGCATTCTCCCCACCGCCCTCCTGCAAGCCGCCCAGGACCGAGGCGTCCACATCTACATCACCCGGCCGGGCGAGAAGGGGCCCCCCGAGCGGCTCTTCCATTCCAACACCGACGCCGATGTTCAGACCCAGAGGTGGGATGCCTGGCACGCCAACCCGTCGACGGATGCTCCCGGGGCCCAGGTCCAGATGGACAAGGCCCAGACGTGGACCGACATCGCCCAGGCGCACGGAGCCACCACCGCCGAGCAGGTCAAAGCCTTCGAGACCGTCGCCCAGCACGCCAACCCTGGGGCGGCGGGAGACAACGTCTACGTTCCCGACCTCTGGTTCGACGGCGACCTCCAGTTGACCGGGCAGGCCCACGACGCCTTGCAGCAGCTTCGCCAGTACTACCCCAACAACGACAGCCAGGACGGCGTGTTCAACGCCGGCTTCAACGTGCTGCTGGTCAACGAGAAGGCCCTGCCAGATCCTTCGCCCCTGGGCGGCCACTACCGCACGGTCGTACACGAGTTCGGGCACGTCGCCTACGACATCATCGCCGGCACGCCGGACGGCCAGCAGATGGAGACCGACCTGCACCAGCTCGACCAGGCCGACGGCCACCAGGAGCAGGCCCTCGAGCAAGAGATAGCGCAGGAGCCGGACAAGAGCCCTTTCATCTCAGCGTATGCCATGGAGAGCGAGGCGGAGCACTACGCGGAGGGCTTCGAATCGTACTGGACCGAGGCTCGCCACGACGGGGTGCCGGAGCGCCCGTGGACGGCCAACGGAGCCACCGAGCTGCAAGGTCGGGAGCCCGCCCTGTGGACGCTCATCGACCACGACATGCAGCTTTTTGCCCCGAAAACACAAAACCCGCTTCGATGAGCGGGTCTTGGCGGGTTCTAGCGCTGACGGCGACTGAGGCGCTGCTTGCGAACCTGCGACGTCAAACGCCGTGATGGTCTAGTCATATGTTTTTCCTATCTGTAACTACGGGGGGTTTGTCGTTGGCGCGCCCCCCCGGTACGCACCAGACTGATTACTTCTGGTAGCAGCCCATCTACTCTGATTGGGAATTTATCAACATCCCTATCTTATCCACAATTTATCCAGATTGCAAGCGAACACCTTCAGCAGCCACTACAAATCGGACTGGATCAGCTCAGCAGGGCGGCTGCCGTGGCGACCGTCCACTGCGTGAGGGCGGGCACCATGCCGACCACGACCATGGCCACCGTGCTGATGGCCAGGCCCGATTTGAGGGCCGGGCCCACGACCAGCGGGGGTGCGTTCTCGGCCGGCTCCTCGAAGTAGGCGGCGCGCAGCACGCCCAGGTAGTAGTAGAGACTCACCACGCTGTTGATGATGCCAAAGATGACCAGGACGTACTGGCCCTGGTCCCAGGCCGAGCTGAAGAGGTAGAACTTACCGACGAAGCCGGCCAGCGGGGGCACGCCGGCCAGCGACAGCATGGCCAGGAACAATACGAAGGCCAGCCCGGGCGACCGTTTGCTGAGGCCGGAGAAATCCTTGATCTCCTCCGACCCGGACGCCTCGCCGACGGCGATGACCGCACCCCAGGCCGCCAGGTTGGTCAAAGTATAGACAAAGGCATAGAACATGCTGGCCGCCGCCCCCAGGCTGTTGTTCTTCGCCACCCCGGCCGCGACGATGCCAATGAGGATGTAGCCGAGGTGGGACACCCCGGAATAGGCCAGCATGCGCTTGATGTTCTTCT
>DASYBA010000305.1:0-8108 GCA_036501005.1 Candidatus Xenobia bacterium
CGAGCGGTGGTGTGCATCGGAGCCTGGTGGGGCATCAGATGCGGCTGCGCGGGCCGAGCGGTGGTGTGCATCGGAGCCTGGTGAGGCATCAGATGCGGCTGCGCGGGCCGAGCGGTGGTGTGCATCGGAGCCTGGTGAGGCATCAGATGCGGCTGCGCGGGCCGAGCGGTGGTGTGCATCGGAGCCTGGTGAGGCGCCAGATGGGATGTCGCTCGGGGCGTTACGACCGGTCGGTTGGCACGCAGGTTGGGCGTACCCGTCGGGTGGAGCTGAGCCCCCCGATGCGGCAGCATGGCGTGCGCCGCTCCGGCTGCGGTCGGGCTGAGAAGCTGGGCATGCAGGTGCGAGAATGTGGCCGTATGGGCCATCGGAGCGGCCAGCACGCGGCCGTTGGACTGGCGGGCAAAGGCCGGCACCCGCTGCGGCAGTGAGCGGGCTACCGTACCGCTGAGCGGTACGTTGACCGTGCGGCCAGCCGAGGTTCGCAGCGCGACCCGGTTGGATTGCATCGATGCAACCGTGCCGACCAGGGCGGGGTCGTGCACTCGCACGTGTCGTCCGACGCGGAGAGAACGTGCCGGGATGGACGTCCCGTTGAAGTAGAAGTTCGATCCGACCAGGGGCACGTCCAGCAGAGCCCCGTTGTAATTCACTGCGCAATAGTTGGGATAGATGCCCTGGATGGTGCCGTCCAGGACGCAGGGGCCGCAATCGATATAGTCGGGCTCGTAGGCGATCGTCGGCTCCGGAACCAGGACGCTGTAGCCTTGGCCAAGCAGCGTCAGGCCCAGGGCGACGCTGTCCGTTACGATATTGTCGGAGGGGCCGACAAGCTGTACTTGCATGCCCGTCAGGGACGGCACCTCGCCGACCGGCACGGTCAGCAGGACACCGTTGGGCTCGGCCAAGGTCACCCAGCCGGGCGCCAGGCCGACAATTTCGGCGTCGTAGGCCGGCACCGTCATCAGGCACGACTCGCCCACAGTGAGGGCGCCATAGGCCACATTCGACCCTCCTACGGCGCAAGTGGGTCGCAGGACGGTGGGCACGCAGCAGTGCCGACCGGAAACATTGATGTCAATAAAGTTGGGACTGACGGCTACGACCGAGCCACGCAGGTGCATGGCGCCAAAGTGTCTTCGAGCCGCCGTCGCCGGGCAGCTCAAGCAGGCCGTCATGGCAATTGCCAGGGCCAGGAGCCGCCAACGGGTGGTTGGGTTCATACGTTATCTCCTCCTGGGTGGCGAAGTGCCACCTCTGCAGGCATCCTTCCCTCACCAGGGGTCTTCGAAGCGCCGGAGCGCTCGAGCAGGAGGCCAGGCGCACGAAACGGAAGCAGCGCGTATGACACTGACCGTATCGAATACCGCGACCGCCGAAGATGCGCGGCTGGCCGAAACCCAAGACGATCACAGCGGGTGGCGCCGGTGGGGTCCCTACGTGAGCGATCGCTCGTGGGGCACAGTGCGGGAAGACTACAGCGAGAATGGCGATGCCTGGGGGTATCTGCCGCACGACCTGGCACGCCGCAAGGCCTATCGCTGGGGCGAAGATGGCATTGGCGGCTGGTGCGACCGCTACCAGCTTCTGGTGCTGGCGCCGGCCTTCTGGAACCGACAGGACCCGTTCCTCAAGGAGCGCCTGTTTGGCTTGACCGGCCCGGAGGGCAACCACGGCGAAGACGTCAAGGAGGTCTACTTCTACGAAGACGGCCTGCCCAGCCACGCCTACATGCGCATGCGGTATCGCTATCCGCAACAGGCCTTCCCCTACGACGGGCTGCGAGCCGCCAACGCCGGTCGCCAGGGCGGCGAGGTCGAACTCGTTGACAGTGGCATCTTTGGCGATGATCGATATTTTGATATTAGTATCGAATACGCCAAGATTTCGCCGGAAGACTTCTGCCTGCGACTGCGGGCCGTAAACCGCGGTCCTGCCGCAGCCCCTCTCGATCTCGTCCCCCAGCTCTGGTTCCGCAACATCTGGACGTGGGCCCCCCACCACCACCGGGTGCCGCCCGAGATCCGCATGGGGTCGCCGGGCCACGGCTACGTCTGCGTGGTGGCCGACAACCAGAAGACCCGCCCACCGACGGACATCGTCCACTACCAGTTGGGCACCCGTTATCTATATGCCCCCGCCGGCGGCGAGGTGTGGTTCACCGACAATGAGACCAACGCCGAGGCGGTCTATGGGCCCGGCGCCGACAGTAAGTCGCAATTTACCAAGGACGCCTTCCACCGCCGCCTGGTCGATGGTGAGGACAGCACCAATCCCGATCAGACCGGAACCAAGGTCGGTCTGGTCTATCGGTTCGATGCGATAGAGCCGGGCGAGAGCGTCAGTATCACCCTCCGGGTCAGCGACCGGGCCGACCTGCCCAAGCCCCTGGCCGAAGCAGAGCGGGCTCTCACCATCCGACGGGAGGAAGCGGACCTGTTCTACACTCGCATCAGTCCGCCCGAAGCCTCCGACGACGACCGCGATATCCAACGCCGCGCCTTTGCGGGCTTGTTGTGGACCAAGCAAAGCTACCTCTATAACGTCCACGTCTGGCTCAATGGAGACAATCCGGAGTGGCCGCCGCCGGCCGGGCGTGACAGTATTCGCAACGTGCGCTGGCGACACCTCAATTCCATGCGCATCATGTCGGTGCCCGACAAGTGGGAATACCCGTGGTTCGCCGCCTGGGATCTGGCTTTTCATGCCGTCGCCATGGCCCTGGTCGACGCCCGTTTTGCCAAGGAGCAGTTGTGGATGCTGCTCTTCGAGCAGTTCCAGCACCCCAACGGGCAGTTGCCGGCCTACGAGTGGGAATTCTCGGATCTCAACCCGCCCGTGCACGCCTGGGCCGTCTGGCGCGTCTACAACATGGACCGCATTCGCAACGGCAAAGCGGACCGGGTGTTCCTCGAGCGGTGCTTCCACAAGCTCCTCATCAACTTTGCCTGGTGGGTCAACAAGGTCGACGGCGAGGGCAACAACATTTTCGAGGGTGGGTTCCTCGGCCTGGACAACATCACCATCTTCGATCGTAGCGAAAAGCTGCCCGGCGGAGGCGTGCTGGAGCAGTCCGATGCGACGGGCTGGATGGGCATGTTCTGCCTCAACCTCATGCGCATCGCGCTGGAGCTGGCCCGGGAAAATGTCGCCTACGAGAGTCTGGCCACCAAGTTCTTCGAGCACTACGTGTACGTCGCCGCGGCCATGAAGAAGATGGGCAGCCGCAACTGGCAGCTCTGGGATGAAGAGGACGGGTTCTTCTACGACGTGCTGCGCTACCCCGACGGCGAGTACCTCAAGCTGCGGGTACGTTCGTTGGTCGGTCTCATTCCGTTGTATGCCGTGGAGCGTCTGGAGGTCGAGTGGATTCGGCCCTTCAAGCGCTTCACCGCTGACCTGGAGTGGTTTCTATCGCATCGCCAGGACCTGTGCCAGGACATCATCCAGACCGTCGAGCGGGACGGCTGCATCACCCACATCCTCACCATCGTGAACCAGGAGCAGCTCAAGCGGCTGCTGGAGCGGGTCTTCGATCCGGAGGAGTTTCTCAGCGACTACGGCGTACGGAGCCTGTCCCGGGCGCACTTGGACAACCCCTTCCGGGTCGGCGACCGAGAGGTCAGCTACGAGCCGGGAGAAGCGGTGACCCGCATCAAGGGCGGCAACTCGAATTGGCGGGGCCCGATCTGGTTCCCGACCAACTTTCTCCTGATCGAGTCGCTGCGCAAGCTGGGTAAGGCCTATGGTCCCGAGTTCGTGGTGCACATGCCTCTCGATGGCGGACGAGCCATGCACTTCGAGGAGATGGCCCGAGAGGTGGCCCAGCGCCTGCTGGCCATCTTTCGCCGAGACCCGCACGGCCGCCGGGCGTTCCTCGGCGACGGCCAGCAGTGGAGCGAGGATCTGCTGTTCTACGAGTACTTCCACGGTGACACGGGCGCGGGGCTGGGGGCCTCCCACCAGACCGGCTGGACCGCCCTGGTCGCCTCGTTGATCGACGAATGGCGTTGACGTAGTCGGCATGGCCCGTCCCATCCCCATTGTCTATTGCCACTTCGTGCCGTGGAAATTGCCCCCGTCGAGGCAACAGTACCTGATGGAGAGCGTCTCCCGGCACCATCCCGTCTATTTCCTGGACATGGTGCCGCATCGCCTGGGGCGGCTGGAGTTTCCTCGTATCGAACGGCTCTCTCCCAACCTGGCTTTGATCCAGCACCCCTTCAATCTCCGATTCCGACGCCATGCGAACCGGTTTCCGGTCCTGTCCAGCCTTATCGACTCGGGGTTCCTACGGCGGATCTTGCAGCGGGATGGGGTAGGGGAGTATGTTTATTGGCTGGCGGCATCCGACTTCGTCCTCTACCGGGGAATGGATCACCGGCGCCTGGTCTTTGACTGCATCGACCCTTGCTTCACCGGCGACTACGAGCGCTTTGACTTCGAGGAGGAAACCATTGCCCGCCGCGCCCGGGTCGTCTTCTGCACGGCCGCTGTCCTGTTGGAGAAAATGCAGCGGTTCAATGCCAACTGTCATTTGCTGCCTAATGCCGCCCCGGCCGAGATCTACCATCCGAGCGTGCTGCAGCGCTTGTCGCCACCCGACGTGCGGCGGCCCGTGGTGGGATACATGGGCACCCTGGACTGGCGATTCGATGCCGACATGGTCATGGCGGTCGCCCGGCAGATGCCCGAGGTGACTTTCGTCCTCACCGGTCGCAGCGTTCCTGACCAGGTCGAACGCATAGCCCCCTTGCGACAATGCCCGAACGTCGTGTTTACCGGGCCGGTGGATGTCGAACAGGGCCGAGCGTGGGTCGCGGCGTTTGACGTGGGCCTGATTCCCTTCCTGACCGGGCCCATGGGCGATGCCATCAACCCGGTCAAGATGTACATGTACCTGGCTGCCGGCAAGCCCGTCGTGGCGACGTGGATCCGGGAGTGCCGGGGGTACGAACCCCACGTGACGGCCACCCAGACGCCCGCCGACATGGTGGCGGCCATCCGCCGGGCGTTGCAGCCGCCCTTGTCCACGCGGGGAGATGAGCGAGTGTGCATCGGCCAGCAGAACACGTGGGACGCCCGGGCCGACCAGGCGCTGGCCGTTCTGCAGCAGGTCGGGCTGCTCAGCCCGCCCCGCCGCTGACTAAAGGACCTTGCAAGAGGTTATCGAACCCGCCCGGGCCGGCTCCGCGAGCACGGGCTGCTGGACTTGAAGGTTGGGAAGATCGATGGGCAGAGCGGAACGATTGAGCCGGTGGCTGGTCAAGGAATTGATTTCCATTCGCACGCGGTTTCGAGGGCCGAGCCCCGCCCCAGATGGCCGTACCACGTTGCTGACCGTCAACTACCAGGCCGGCGCATCGGCGGCGCGCCTGGCCCGCTCTTTCCGTTGGGCCTTTGGAGAAGATGCTCCGGTGGTCGTGGTGGAAAACGGCGTGCGGGCAGCCGAAATTGCAGCCGTGGGCCGCATCGCCTACGTCAAGCCCTGGGCCAACCTCCATCATGCCTTGGGCCTGGACTACGGTATGCGGCACGTCAAGACGGAGTGGACCCTGGTCTGCGATCCCGATGCCTGCATCATCCATCCCGACTTCAAGCCGCGCCTGCACCAACTGGCCCAGACCAAAGGCGTTGCCGGGATCGACAGCGGCCATGCCATCTATCATCCAATCTGCCTGTTCTTCAAGACCGAGTGGTGGAAGACAGGCGGCTTCAGTTTTCTCCATCGCTGGCCCTGGTGGGACGTGGCTGGAGAGCTGACCCACCTGGTGGGAGGCCGCGATCCCGCAACCCTGCTCAAGCGCACTAGAGTGGCTGGCCCCCGCTTCCGTGACCCCATCTACCTGGTCGAGGTCTATGAGGATCTCTTCACCAACACCTACCTCGGGTCTCGCCGGCACACGGTGGAAAGCGACGACCATCTGGGCATGCCCCGTGACGTGGTGCTGCCGCTTCACGATCAGTGGGCGGGGTGGGTGAGTCGAGTGGTGGACCAACGGATCACGGTTCCCTTCCCACTCAAGGAGGAGATCCTTGATCCAACCCACCACTGAGCCGGTGCCGGCCATGCGGATGGTCGGTGATGCGAAGGCCGTGCACAAGCCGCGACTGGTGATTCGTCCCGTGAGCGGCTGGCAGACCCTGGATCTGGTAGAGCTCTGGCACTTTCGCTCCCTGTTCTGGACCTTGGGAGATCGGGATCTGAAGCTCCGCTATCGACAGACCCTGCTAGGGGTGATCTGGGTCGTATTGCAACCCTTGCTGGCGGCCGCCATTTTCGCCGTGGTCTTTGGGAAAGTGGCGAAACTGCCCAGTGATGGCATTCCATATTTTATTTTCTCCTACGCCGGCTTGCTGGCCTGGAATGCGTTCAATGGCATCCTGGGGCGCGCCAGCACCAGTCTGGTGTCGAACGCCCAAATGGTTTCGAAGGTCTTTTTTCCCCGCCTGGTTCTTCCCCTCGCCACCCTGGTGTCCAACGGGGTCGATTTTCTGGTGGGGCTGGTGTTGCTCTTCTTCTTGTTGCCGTTCTATCAAATCCATGTGACGACCGCGCTGTTATGGCTTCCAGTCTGGACGTTGTTGGTGTCCATGCTGGCCATGGGCCTGGGACTGCTGGCCGCGGCCTTGACGGTCAGCTACCGCGACGTTCAATACGTCCTGCCCGTCGTGACGCAGTTTCTCCTCTATGCCAGTCCGGTGGCGTATTCCCTCTCGGCGGTGCCGAGCGCCTACCAGGTGTTTTTCATGGTGAATCCGCTGTCCGGGTTGCTGGAAGCTTTTCGCTGGTCCCTGCTGGGTACGGCCAGTCTGCCTTTGAACTACGTGGCGTATTCAGCCGGCGTGTCGGTCCTGGTTCTGGTGGTGGGGGCGTATGCGTTTCGGAGAATGGAGCTGTCCTTTGCCGACGTCATCTAAAGGAGTCGCCCTGGCCGCTCATGGGATTGGCAAGGCCTATCGCATCTCGCAGAGCCGGGAGCGCCATGCCACGCTGGCGGAGACCCTGTTGTATCGGCTGTTGCATCTGACGGAAAGACAGGTGTCGGAACTGTTCTGGGCGCTCGACGACGTCTCTTTGGAAGTGGCCGAGGGCGAAGTCGTCGGGCTGATCGGACGGAACGGCGCCGGCAAGAGCACCTTGCTCAAGATCCTGAGCCGCATCACCCCCCCCACGCGAGGCAGCATCGAGGTTTTTGGACGGGTGGGCAGCCTGTTGGAAGTGGGCACCGGGTTCCATGCTGAGTTGACCGGTCGCGAAAACATCTTTCTGAACGGGGCCATCCTGGGCATGCGGCGGGGGGAGATCCTTCGACAATTCGACTCCATCGTGGAATTCGCTGAGGTGGCGGCGTTTCTCGATACGCCCGTCAAGCGGTACAGTAGCGGCATGTACGTTCGACTGGCGTTCGCGGTAGCGGCCCATTTGAATCCGGAGATCCTGGTGGTGGATGAGGTCCTGGCCGTCGGCGACGCCAAGTTCCAGCAAAGCTGCCTGGGCAAGATGAAAGAAGTGTCGCAGAGCGGGCGCACCGTCATCTTCGTCAGTCACAACATGAACGCCATCCGGAACCTGTGTCATCGAGCGGTTCTCTTGCAGCGCGGCCAGGTGCTGTTCAATGGGCCGGTGGAGGCCTGCGTCGAGAAATACGCTCTCGACAACAGTTTCAACTTCAATGCCCACTGGGAGCGACGCCTGGTGCCTCCCGACAGCCCGTTGTTCCTGACCCAGGTCGCCTGCTATCTGGAAGGCGATCAACCGGATCTGGTCTTGCGCCTGGAGTGCCGGTTGAAAAGCCAGGGCAAGCATCGCCCGGGCAAGATCCACATGGTCATGATCGATTTCAGCGGCGCCCAGTTCATGCACATCATTCCCACCGATGGGGGGCGCCTGGCCGAGCCGTACATCTGCGACGACCAGGGCGAGCACGAGGTGACCATTCGGGTCTTCCTGCCTCCCATGCTGCCGGGTCAGTACGGCATCAACATGTGGGTGGGCAGCCATGACACCGAACAGTACGACGCCGTGCCGGAGTGCGTTGGTTTTGACATCAAGGATTCTCCGATACAGGGCAGCACGACGCAATACAACTCCGCCTCCGGATACG
>DASYBA010000306.1:0-11943 GCA_036501005.1 Candidatus Xenobia bacterium
CAGGGGCAGGCCCTTTCCGATAGTCTCCAGTGCGATGTCATGGGCAGCGGCCTTGGTGCGATCGTACTCGCTCAGGTGCTGGCCGTGGAATCGATAGCTCTCGTCTACCATCTGGCCGTGGGTATCGGAATTGACGGCCAGCGTGCTGGTGTAGACGCCTTTCTGGATGCCCGTGTCCTGCATGGCCTGCAATACGTGGCGGGTGCCTTCGACGTTGATGCGCTGGCCCGGGGTCTTGTCCCGCACGCCGACTTTGTACCATCCGGCCAGGTGATAGACGCCGTCGCACCCCGCCATGCCGCGGGTCAGGCTGGCCGGGTCGGTGACGTCGCCGCGGTGCAGATGAACCCCCTGATTCGACAGGGCCTGCGCTTGGTCCGGATCTCGCACCAGGGCGACGACGTCGTGTCCGGCCTGGCGAAGCTGTGACGCCAGGCGTCCCCCGATAAACCCCGTGGCACCGGTAACGAAGTAACGCATGGACAGGGTTTCCCCACGGAGCAGGACTTCCCCACCCGATCCCTAACGTGCAGGCCTGAACTATTCACGGAGGTTTCGCCATGGCAGAAGAAGCGCACATCCAGGTCACCAAGACCGGTCCTTACTTGATCAGTGGCACGTTCAAGCTGCTCGACCACGAGGGCAACCCCATCGCCGTGGTCAAAGAGAAGATCGCCCTGTGCCGGTGCGGCCAGTCCAGCAACAAGCCCTTCTGTGACGGCACCCACAAGAATATCGGGTTCTGCCAGGAGACCGTCGTCGAGCCTCAATAGACCGGCTTAGTTCCACAGTGACCACTGGTGCCAGCCCAACACCTGGACGGACAGACACAGGTTGGTGATCGCATGGGCGACGACGGCATCAGACAACCGACCCCGCCGCGTCGTGGCCCAGGCGTAGGCCGCGCCCGCCAGGGTCCCGGCCAGCCACTGCTCGTGCAGCAGACCGAACGCCAGAGAAGAGATGGCGACGGACGACCAGGTCAACGTCCCCGGCTCGACTTTTCGAAAGTCGGTGTTCTGCAGGCGTCGCAGCAGGTAGCCGCGGAACGCCAGTTCCTCGCACAGGGGCACCACCAGGAAGGCTCCCGTGACTCGCGCCGCGATCCAGAGCAGGGACCAGCCGGGCACGTTGATCGCTGGATCGGCCGAGGGATCTGCCATCCCTGGCACGAGCAGCGCCCAGAGCAGAAAGACGGCTGCACCGTTCCAGAGCCCTGAGACCGTAGGCCGCGGGAGGGCGGGGCGCCATCCCGCGCGGAGCAGAAACAGCAGCCCGAGCAGGGCGACCGTTCGTATCGGATAGAAAATATCGAATCCTGCCGTGAAGAGCTGCGTCAGCATGCGCAAGGCCAGCGCGACCAACAGCGGCAGCAGGTAGGGAACGGCCGGATTCTCGAGAGATCGTCGGACTTGAACACGGCTGAACCATCCCCACCGTTCGATACCGAGGATCATCCCCACCCCCAGGGCCGTCACCGAGATCCAGCCCGCCTGGGAATGGAAGCCCTTGATGGCCACCACAGGAGAAATGCACGTGCCGACGGCCACCAGGAGCGCGAGCCTCACGGTGTTGGCCAGGAAGATGAGGACCAGGCTGACCGGGACCAGCGTCAGAGCGGCTGGAAACCTCAGCTCCCGCCGCCGAAGCCACAGGTAGAGGCCACTGAAGCCGAGCATCAACCCCAGGCCTTCCAATCCCGAGCACCCCGCCAGCACCTGGACCCGGAACAGGGGCGTCCCAATCTTCCAGTGGTCGACGTCGACGACCACGTTGCTGAAAAACAAGGACAGCCATCGCTGACTGATGCACAGCGAGGCATACGACAAGGGCCGCCAAAGAGTGTCGGCTTGGAAGGCCAGACCCACGGTCAGGACGGCGGCGACCAGGGCTGCCGCCATCCAGCCCGCATGGCAACGGACCAACGCCACCCACTCTCGCGGCGGCACCAGGCAGGCCAACCAGAGGCCTCCATAGCACAGCGCCACCGGCACCCAGAGCCCCAGCGAGGGCGAGAGAGGCGTGACAAAGTGGTCGATGACCAGAAAGCTGGCCACCTGCCAAGCCACCCACCCTGGGGCCAGCGGCGAGGCCGGCAGCTCTGGCAGGCGGGCGAGCATCCGAAAGAAGATGGCGAAGGCCGCGAAGGCCAGCAGCGTATGGTAAAGCGGCAGGTGAACCTGGGCCCGCAGCGCGGTCCGAAGCTCGTAGTTGCGCCCCATGATGAACTCCAGCTCGGCCACCAGCAACAAGAGCATGGCCAGCCATCGGAGACCCGCCCGATGGATCACTGAAAGGGGTACAAAAGGTGGTTGCCCAGGGCCAGCGGCGGGGAATCGCCGGACGCCAGGCCGAACCCTTGAGGGTGTGGACTGGACGGACGCAGGAACGTGCCGAACCACAGGTCCCAAACGGAAAAGATGACCCCAAAGTTCTTGTCCACAGCTTCGCGATCAGTGGCGTGGTGCCACCGGTGCCAGGCCGGGCTGGCCACCACGGTGTGCAAGGGTCCATACGTCCAGGACAGGTTGGAATGGGTGAATAGATCCGCGGCGACCAGCCACGGATACAAGATGGTCAGCATCTGCAAATCAAACCCCAGGAGGTACAAGGGCGTGAACTGGCCCAACCTTACCACGATAGCCTCCAGCGGGTGATGGCGGAGGGAGGCTGACCAGTCCAGGGCCTCCGTACTATGGTGGATGGCGTGAATGCGCCAGAAGCGGGGCGTATGCAGGAGACGATGCATCCAATAGGCCATGAAGTCGGCCACCACGACCATCTCGAGCCACTGGATCCAGTGCGGTTGCTGCTGGGCCAACTTCGCCGCGGCCTGGTGGCATATCGCCATGGGGACGGCCGCCGCTAGCAGAAACCAGGCCTTCGTGCTGAAGACGTCGGACACCAGCGGGTTGAAAAACCAATACGCGGTGTTCAGCCTGAGGTCAGCACTCCCCCGAGGGGGCCAGCGGCGATACAGCAGCGCAAACGTGGCCGCCACCGCGACAAGCCAGACGGCGAGGAAGGCGACCTGCCGCAGCACCGGAAGAGGCTAGTGGCGAGGTCTGGCCTCGCGGGCCAGGAGCAGGGTGCCCACGAGGATGGCGACGGCTCCGCCCATGGAGCCTGCGTTCAGCTCGGGAGCCCCCGCCGCCGGGAGACCTGCAAAGACCGGCATGCCCAGCCCTACCGTCCAGACCAGACTGGTCAGAAGCACGTTGCGAGACATCATGGGCGAGGGCGAGTTTCGCGGGCCAACAGCAGGGCGCCGATCAAGACGGCAACAGCCCCACCCATCGACCCGGGGCTCAGTTCGGGCGCGACTGCGACCCCCGCGAAGGCTGGCACCGCCAGGCTGACCGACCAGACCACACTGGTCAAGAACACGTTGCGAGACATGCAGCCACCTCCATATCCAGGTGGCGGTTGGTTCGCTTTGCGGTCCTTGATCCTCCTTCAATAGACCCGACGAAACCCGACACTGTCGACCGGGGGTTGTTCTGCGACCGTCACCGGCTCGGGGGCCGTGCGCGTTATCCAGGGGACTTCCGCCATGCCGGTCTGGAGCTGGATCCAGCGGGCCAGGACAAAGAGCAGATCGCCCAGCCGGTTGAGGTACATCAACCCCTCTGGGCGGACGGCCTCGCGCTGGGCCAGTCGCAGCACGGCGCGTTCGGTACGCCGACAGACGGCTCGGGCGACGTGCAAGGCGGCGCTGGCCAACCCACCGCCGGGCAGAAGCCAGCTCTTGAGCGGCGGCAGATCCGCTTCGCAGCGATCCATCAGGCGTTCCATGGCCTCGACCTGCGCCATCTGGATGGCCACCGCGGTGAGGATGCGAGGCGGCGTCGCCATCTCGCTCGCCAGGTCGAGCAGTTCGTTCTGGACGCGAGTCAGGCATGGGGCAGCCCGATACAACACGTTGGGGGGAGAGTCACGCAGGTGCTCCAGGGCCAGCCCCAGGTGGGCATTGAGCTCCTCCAGGCAGCCATAGGCCTCGATGCGGTCGTGGTTCTTGGAGACTCGTTCGCCATCCAGGAGGACGGTGGTGCCATCGTCTCCGCTGCGAGTGTAAATGCTCATACATGATTCTGTCCGCCGGAGACGGGTTGACAAACGCCTCACTGGCGCGCTATATTAATCAAGTATGAGTTCCCTCCCCGTCGTCTGCATGTGTTGTTGTTGTCTGCAGCGGGGAGGGCGCGTCTTGACGCCGTAACAGCCAACGCTGTCGGCAAAAGCTACGAAGCCCGCCCCTGGCGGGCTTCACTGTTTTCCGGCGTGCCCGCCAGGACCCTATTCGAAAGGTGGCCCTGCAGCATGCTCGCTTCATCCAATACGTACTATCCCGTCATGCTCGATATTCGAGGTCGCACCGCGCTCGTCGTGGGGGCGGGCAAGCTGGCCCGGGACAAGGCGGCGGCGCTGTCGAAAGCGGGTGCCCTGGTCCAGATCTGGGCCGGCAAGCCGGACATCGGCACCGTCCAGGAAGCGTACATCGTCGTGGCGGCCACGGAAGAGCAGGAGCTGATCGACTGGCTCAAGATGATCGTCCGTCCGCACCAGCTCTTCAACGTCGTCGACCGGCCGGAGGATTCGAAATTCATCTGCCCCTCGGTAGTGCGCCGGGCCTCGCTCACCGTCAGCGTCGCGACCGACGGCACGTGCCCCGCCATGGCCCGCCTCGTCCGGCAACGGCTGGAAGACTTCCTGGGGCCGGAGTGGGACGAGTTCATGGCCCTGGCGGTCGATGCGCGGCAGAAGTTGCGGCAAGCTGGGGTGGCTCCCGCCCGGCGGGCCGCATTTTTCGACAGCATGGTAGCCTCAGAGGTGCTGTCGCACCTCCAGGCCGGACGCCAGGTCGAGGCCGAGAATGCTGTCGAGGAGTTGCTGCATGCGGTCTAGAGGCAAGGTCTTCCTGGTCGGCGCGGGCCCCGGCGATCCCGAACTGTTGACGCTGAAGGCGGTGCGCTGCCTCGAGCGGGCCGACGTCGTCGTCTACGACCGCCTGGTCGACGAGCGGGTGCTCAGCTACTGCCGCGGGCGCCGGATCGCGGTGGGCAAGGCGAGAGGCTGCCACTCGTGGACGCAAACCGCCATCAACGGGCTCCTGGTAGACCTGGGGCAAGCCGGACACCAGGTGGTCCGGCTCAAGGGGGGCGACCCGTATCTCTTTGGCCGGGGCGGCGAGGAGTGGGACGCGGTGACCGCCGCGGGAATCGCCTGCGAAGTGGTGCCGGGCGTCAGCTCCGCGCTGGCGGTGCCGGCCAGCGCGGGCATTCCCGTCACGCACCGGGGCACCTCATCGTCCTTGACGGTGGTGAGCGGGCACGATCACCCCTCACAGGGAACCACCGACTGGGCCACCCTGGCCAGCCTCGACGGGACGCTGGTGGTGTTGATGGGCATGCAACATCTGGCTGCCATCGCCGAGGCGCTAGTATCGAACGGCATGAGCCCGCACATGCCGGCGGCGGTGGTCCAGGAAGGGACGACGGCTCGGCAACGAGTCGCCACCGGCACGTTGTCGACCATTGTCGTAGCAGCGGCGGGGTTGCAGGCCCCCGCCGTGATCGTCATCGGTGACGTCACGTCCCGAGCCTTCGAACTCTCCCTGCCCACCGAGCAGCGAAGTATCGCTTGAACCCGTCAGGTCTTGGTCAGCGCCGCTCGAAAGGCGGCGATCTCCGCTAGCCCGGCGGTACGCGACTCGCCATGCACGATGAAGTGGCCCATCTTGCGCCCGGCGCGGGGCTGCGTCTTGCCATACAAACAGACCTCGCGTACGGTCGGGTGCTCCGCCCACGGCGTCAGATCCAGCTTGCTGCGAGTCCCGTAGACCTCCCCCAGCAAGTTGCCCATGCCCCACACGCCGGGCAAGAGCCGGGGCTGCCCCAGGGGAACGTCCAATAGAATACGGGCCAACGCGTCGAACTGGCTGAAGGTGCACGCCTGGCGGGTCACGTGCCCGGAGTTGTGGGGGCGAGGCGCCAGTTCGTTCACCATCAGGTACCAGTCATCGACTTGGAGCGCCGGCGACCGGCGCGGCTGGTGACGGGTGAGAAAGAACTCCGTCGTGAGAAGCCCCGTCACGTCGAGCTTGCGGGCCGTCTCGCGGGCGACGTCCTGGACGGCGGCCAGCACTTCGTCTGGCAGACTGGCGGGCACCAGGGTGGTATCGAGAATGTGGTTTCGGTGTTCGTTTTCGAACACCGGAAAAACACCCTCCTCCGTCTTGGACCGGGCGACAATGCAACTGGCTTCCACTTCGATATCGATGATCTCCTCGGCCACCAGCGGGCCGGACAGCGGAGTCTCCCCCGGTGTCCACCGCATCTGCCCCTTGCCGTCGTAGCCTCCTCGCACGGTTTTCAGGATGGCCGGATGGTCCGGCACGTGCTCGGCGAAAGCGACGTGCGGCAACCCGTTCTCCCGCAAAAAACGCTTCTCCCGAGCCCGATGCTGCGCCACCGCCAGCACTGCCATGGACGGCATGAGCTGGAACTCCATGCACTGGAGCGGTTCACTCTCGACGTTCTCGAATTCGTACGTCACGCGACTGCACTGCTGGGAAAACTTGCGCAAGGCCTCGATATCGTTCCAGGCCGCGTTGGTGACGTATCGGGTGCGCTGACAGAGAGGCGCCTGCGGGTCGGGCTCGTACACCGCCACCGTGGCGCCCAGTCGATACAGACTCTCGGCCAGCATGCACCCAAGCTGACCCCCACCCAGTATGCCGATCAAGGGGAGCCTTGCGCCCGCACCTGCTCGTTGCCGGCCAGTGCCTGCTCGGCCAGGTCTTTTCGATACGTATCGAGGGCTCGGCGCAGGCCCTCATCCGACAACGCCAGGACCTGGACGGCGAAGAGAGCAGCATTGGTCGCTCCCGCCGGCCCGATGGCAAACGTGGCGGTTGGAACGCCCGCCGGCATCTGCACGATAGACAGCAGGCTATCCAGGCCTTGCAAGGCTTTGCTCTGCACGGGCACGCCCAAGACGGGCACGGTGCTGAAGGCCGCCATCATGCCGGGCAGGTGGGCCGCGCCCCCGGCCCCTGCAATGATGAACTTGAGCCCCTGCGCCCGCGCGCCGCTCGCATACTGCTGGAGGAGGTCGGGCGTCCGGTGGGCGCTCACCACCTGGATGTCGTACGGCACCTGGAAGCGCCTCAGGACCTCCTCAGCGTGTCGCATGGTGTCGTAGTCGGAAGCGCTGCCCATCACGATGCCGATCATGGCGGGCCAGATACACCGCCCGGCGGGTATGGTCCTCTTGTAGGTGGAAGTTCCGCCCGTGGGCCAGCAGGTTCAGCCTCCAGAAATCGTGTCCGTCAAGGGGCCGGTCGTCTTCCTGGCCGGGCCGGTCCAGGGAGCCCCCCGCTGGCAACCCGAGGCCACCGCGCGACTACTGTCGAAAAGCCCGCTGGTGAACGTCGCCAACCCGTTCGGCACCGATACGGCCTGGGCGCAGCAGTGGGAGTGGGAGGCCCACTACCTGCAGGTGGCCGACGTCATCCTCTTCTGGCTGCCCAAAGAGATCCAGCACGAGTGCAGCCGAGCCTATGCCCAGACCAGCCGGTTCGAACTGGGCGAGTGGATGGCGCGGGGGGGGCCGTTGGTGGTGGGCATCGAGCCAGGCTTCGTCGGCGAGGACTATATTCGCTATCGCCTGGGCGCCAGCCGGCCCGACGTCGTCGTCTGCCAGACCTTGCCGGAGACGTGCGACGCCGCCCTGCACCAGATTGAATGACGGTCCTGCGATATGAGAGCCACCTGCCTTTCTCGCCGGACGCGGTGTACGCCTGGCATGCCCGGCCCGGCGCTTTCGAACGGTTGGTGCCGCCTTGGGAGCGGATGCACATCCGGCGGGAGGAAGGCGATTTCGAGCACCGCCGGGTGACCTTGGACGTGCGGATCGGGCCGGTCGGGGTCCGCTGGGTGGCCCAGCACCAAGAGGCTGAGCCAGGGCGCCAGTTTGTCGACGTCATGGCAGAGGGGCCGTTGCGACGATGGCGACACGTGCACCGATTCATTCCCCAGGACGACGGGTGCGAACTGAGCGACGTCATCGAGTTCGACGCGATAGGGGCCAGACTGTTGGAGCGCGGCCTGCGCCGCCTGTTCGAATTTCGCCACGCCCGCACCCGCCACGACCTGGAGCGCCACGCCGCGTGGCCTGCCCGGCGGCTGCGGGTGGCCATCACCGGGGCGACCGGCACCATCGGGCGGGCCCTCAAAGCCTTCTTGACCACCGGCGGCCACGAGGTCCTGACGGTCTCTCGGGGGACGACCGGGGACGTCCCCTGGAACCCGCCACGCGGTGAGCTCGATGCGGCCCGACTGGAGGGGCTGGATGCGGTTGTCCACCTGGCGGGCCACAACGTTTCCCAGCGGCGCTGGTCGGCGGCCGAGAAGCGGCGCATCGTGGACAGCCGCGTGGTCGGCACCCGGTTGTTGTGCCAGGTTCTGGCCCGACTCTCCCAGCCTCCCAAGGTCGTGGTGGCCGGCTCGGCGACCGGATGGTACGGAGACCGGGCGGAACCCGTCGATGAAACGTCCTCTGCAGGAGCCGGTTTCCTGGCGGAGGTCTGCCGGCAGTGGGAAGCCGAGGCGATCGTGCCGGGCGTGCGAGTCGTGCACCTGCGCACGGGGGTGGTGCTGACCTCGCTCTTGGCTCGGTTGTTGTTACCGTTTCGGCTGGGTCTGGGCGGGCAACTGGGCAGCGGGCGCCAGATGCTGCCGTGGATCTCCCTCGACGACCTGGTGGCGATCATCGGCCACGCCATCTTTACCGACAGCCTGTCGGGTCCGTTGAATGCCGTGGCGCCGGGCGCCGTCTCCAATGCTGACTTCACCCGCGCCGTGGGAAAGATCGTGCACCGACCGACCGTCATGACGGTCCCGGCGGCTGCGGTGCGGGCCGTGTTCGGACAGATGGGCGAGGAAGTGTTACTGTCAGGGTGCGCGGTCCGGCCAAAACGTCTGGAGGAGACCGGATTCCGCTTTTTCTACCCCCGTCTGGAGGAGGCCCTGCGCTTCGAGGTCGCCTGACCTGCAAGTTCGGCCCGAGTGGCGGCAATGCGTTCGTTGGCCGTCTCGACATAGGGCTGGTGGATGTCGTAGCCGACGTAGTGGCGGCCGGTCTTCACCGCCGCGACGGCCGTCGAGCCGCTGCCGATGAACGGATCGAGCACGAGGTCTCCCTTGAAGGTGTACAGCTCGATGAACCGGCGGGGCAGTTCCACGGGAAACGGTGCGGGATGGTTGACCCGGCTGGCGTACTCGGACGGCAGCTCCCAGATGGAGAGGGTGTCTCGCAGGAAGTCCTCTGACTGGACCGTCGACTCACCCTTGCGAACCCGCTTGAACCGCCCTTTGGAGAAGCACAGGCAGTACTCGTGAATGTCTCGGATGACCGGATTGGAGGCGCTGCGCCAGCTCCCCCACGCACAGTTGCCGCCGGCGCCCTTGGCCTTCTGCCAGATGATTTCGCCCCGCATGAAGAAGTCGAGCTCGAGCATGATGCCGGTCACCAGATGCGACAGGGGCACGTACGGTCGGCGGCCGAGATTGGCCACGTTGACGACGGCTCGCCCGCCCGGCTCCAGCACCCGCCAGGTCTCCTGGAAGACGCGCTGCAACAGCGCCAGATACTCGTCGAAGCTGTGATCGGAGTCATAGTCCTTGCCGACGTGGTAGGGCGGTGACGTGACCATCAGGGCAACCGAGTTGTCGGGCAACTGATGCATGGCCTCGGCCGACTGGGCAAAGAGCATGTCGCGCACCGGGCTCTCGGTCACGTCCTTGAAGACGCCGGTCTCCTGCACCACCTGCAGGCGCCGCTCGTAAAACCGGGTGGCGTCGTGGCTCTCCCGTTTACTGGCGCCAAAGGACGCGGTCTGTGTGGCCATGGCTACCTCCTGTAGGTGTACAAACGATCCTCAGGAGTGCTTTTTCGCCCCACCCAGGCGGCTTCCTGGTGTCGGCTTGAACAATCTTCTAAGCCGCGGACCGGCCTTCCTCGGCGTCTTCTGGGGTGGGTCGGGCGAAGGCAAGAGCCTTGACCCGTCGTCCCTCCGGCGCCGGACGGTCGGTCTCTACGATGTGCAGGTTTTCGGCCCGATTGAAATCGTACCAACGGAACCCGGCGCACCGGGCGGCTTTCAATGAACTGAAGACAAACACTGTCCAGCCCCCCTCTCTTGGGACCTCTCGGCCTTTCTCGATCTATAAGACATTTGGGGCGGCTGGAAAGTTTCAGCTCATCCGCTGGAGAAGATGACGCCGCTCTAATGCCCGACCTTCGTACCGAGATCACAGAAATCGTCACCGGGCTGGGCATGCTCGGTCTCCCGGGCCTCGGCTATGCGTTGGAACGCCGTCCGGGGGCCATCGCGCACGTGGGAACCGCCGCCTGGGACGGGCTTCGTGAAGCGTGGCGGGCCGGCACCCACACGTCGCTGTTCGATAGCGCCTGGGCCAACGGTGAGGCCTTTCTGTCGGCCGACCAAGGCCTGCGCAACCGTATTCCACGCAGCATCGAGTGGAAAGGCGCTCACCGTCCACCGGCCTACGAGCAGGTGCCCGCCGACCTGCGCGTCGATCACGTCTTCCTGGTGAGTTGCAAATACCAGTCTCGCATTCTCTTCAACCCGTCGCCGGCCCACCTCTTCGATCGATGCTTGTCGGATCGGGCCGGGGAGGCTGGCGGAGACTGGTATATGACGGTGGCCCCCGAGGCTTACCGGGCTTTCTACACGAGCGTAGCCACCACGCTGGACGACTTGCCAGAGCAGGTCACCCAGCTTCTCCCTACGCACCGCCAGCGCTTGAAAGAGACCCTTGGTCGGCGCTGGCCCGAAGGGCTGCAGGAACCGTATCGGATGTTCTGCGAGGCGGTATCGACCGCGACGGCCCGCCGCTGGAAAAGCCACGTCACGTCGCCGGAGCCCATGCTGTGGCGACTGCTACGCCTCTACGGAGCGCCCTACTTTCTGCTCGGCGACTCCGACTCAGGCCCGCTGCGCCTGCGAGTGTACACCCCATGGGACTGGCGCAGCCGCTATCGACTGGAAGGGTTCGAAGTGACCGCGGATGCGAGCGCCGGCCAGCCGCAGGTACGATGGGCGGCGGCGGTCCATGATCGGGAGTCCACCCTCTCCGAGACGGTGCGGGGCCACGTGGAAATTCGCTGGAGCCACGGCCGCTTCTGCGGGCAACCCGAATCCAAGGTCTATCTGGACACGCCGCACCATGCAGTGCCCGGGTACGAATCCATCTGCTGAACGGACCCACTCATCGCGGGGCGATGGTGCCCTGCGGCAGCATGATGTCCAGGCGGCGGGTCTCGGTACCGCCGATGGTGATCGCCTGGCGGCCCAGGTACATCACCCGGCCGTGCCGTCCTACCACTTCGGGATAGACCGTGACCCCCCGAGGATCCGTGCAATGCAAGCGATAGGCGCCGGCCGCGTCGGTCTCGGCGGTTCCAGCTTCCCGCCAATAGACGTGGGCGTCGTCGACCACGTGCACCTTGCAGTGCACGGGTCGCATGTCGCTATCGGTCACTCGCCCTTCCAGAGTCCAGCCGTCGGCTGACGCGGCCGCCGACAAGGCCAGGAGCAAAATTGCCAGGCGGCGCATCACTTCAGGTACGCCATCAAGAAGGAGAGCCAGTCGCTCGCCTCGTCGATCTGCTTGTCTACGGGCATGCCCGCCCCATGCCCCGCCGACGTGGTGATGTGGATCAGGATGGGGTTCGACCCGGCCTGATCCGCCTGCATGGTGGCCGCGAACTTGTAGGAGTGGGCCGGCACGACCCGATCGTCATGGTCCGACGTCAGGATCAGGGTCGGCGGATACGCCACACCCTTCTTGATGTTATGCAAGGGCGAGTATTTGCGGATGACGGGGAACATCTTCGGATCCTCGGGCGATCCATACT
>DASYBA010000307.1:0-8903 GCA_036501005.1 Candidatus Xenobia bacterium
ACCGGCTCATGGGGTATCACCTGGTGCTCCTCGGGGTGGTCGCCGTGATGGTCATCAATGCCTGGCGCATGCGGGCGTTGCCGCTCAATGAGCCGCAGCGGGCGGTGGGGGCCACGTACCAGCGCTCGAGGGGCTGGTGGCTGGTGCTGGGCCAATGGTTCGTGTTCGGTCTCACCGACATCGTGTTTGGTGCCCTGTCCGGGATTCTGCTCATCGCCATCCTGCGAGAGGAGCTGTCGCTGGGCATGGTCACGACCCTCCAGACCGTCTTGGTGGGGGCATCTGCCATCCATGTCGGCAGGCTGCTTCAGCATCGGCCGGAAGCCTTCTTCGTCGGCATGGTCCTCTGGCCCCTTGGCCTCCTGGCATTTGCCGCCATGCCCAACGGTTTCGGCGTGGCGGGCATGGTGGCACTGGTCGGGGTGTCGCAGCCGTTCCTCGTCTTGTCGGTCAACAAAGGATTGTACGACGAGCTGGAGCGTGCGCCCCGAGGCACGCAGGGGGCCCTGTTGATTGAGCGGGAGACGGTGCTGGGGGCGGCTCGGGTCCTGAGCTGCGCGCTGGTGCTGTGGGCCTGCCCGTCGGCCGACGCGGCCCGCACGGTGGCGTGGCTGGCTCCGGCCATGCCGGTGGGGCTGGGGCTGCTGCAGCTCTGCCGCCACCCGATGGCTTTGGGCCGGGCGCCGCGCCTGGTGAGCCGGCTGGCGACTCGCTAGAGCGAGGCGGGGCTCAGGCGGCGCAACCGGGCTGCCAGGGGGTGGCCGGGGAAGAGCAGCACGAGCAGGTGCAGGGCGGGGACGGAATAGGGTTGGCGGCGCACCATGCTCCGCACCAGGCGGGGGAGATCGGCGGCGGATGGCTCTTCCATCCAGCGGAGCCAAAGGTGGGCGATGCGACCGAGGGGCAGGAGGGGGCCGTCCTGCTGGACGGTGCGGTGGAAGGCATCCTGAGCTTGTTCCAGGTCGCCGGCCATCCAAGAGCAGTAGCCGATGTCGAGCCATCGCCGAGGGGCGATTTGCTTTTTGGATGCAGAAGCCTGACAGTGTTCAAGGGCCTCAGTCCAGCGTCCCAGGAGGCGGAGCGCTTGAGCCCTGTAGTAGTGCAATGTCGACCCCTGCAGATCGCCCAACAGGCTCCTTTGCCAGCAGCGTTCGACATCAGCAGCGCGGCCAAGGTAGGGATTGTGTTCCAGCGAACGGGTCAACAGAGCTGCCGCGTCCCGGAAGCGCCCTTTCCGCAAGCATACTCTGCCCTGGCTCGCCAACCGCATGGCCTGTAGGGTCCTGACGCACAGTTGCTTCTGGCGGTCACTGTAGTAAGTCATGAACCATGAACTGGCCATGACCGAGAGCCCGTCCAGAACGTCGGCCTTGCCGTCCGTGTGGGAAAAGCCCAGCAGTGCATGACCAAACTCGTGGGCCATCAAACCTTCCAGGCGAAGGCAACTGGGTAACTCCACGGCGATGTGGCGCTGCCCGCCAAAGCCCGCCACGTCCTTGTCGTTGACGACTGGAAACCCAAGAACCAGTACTTCGTCCTGGTGTTTCTCCTGGCCCCTCAGTGCAGGGACCGATTTCCACCCAGATCGTCGCAGAGACATATTACTCTTGGGTCGGCGCGTCGATATACTCTGTGGGCATGATGTCTAGCCGGAGCGACGGGCCGAACTGCTCCAACAGGAAACCTTTCAGTTCGAACAGGGCCGTCAGAAACAGGTCCAGATAGGGCTTGGCTGCCTGTCCCACCACAGTAGGAACGATCTTGACAGGTCTCATGCGCTAGCCGGTCACCCGATCGACAACGACGTTCCGAGCGTCGGAACGCCAGGCGTTGCGCAAGAGAGTATCGGCACGATCCAGGCGGGCCAGGATTCGACGAAGCACGGGAACACTATCGTCCGACTGTCGATACAGGGCATGATCGCGCCGACGGGCAAGCTCATAGGCCAACGAAGCAAGCTTCGGGTTCGGAACGCCTCGATACACTCGAACTGCATCGTCGATGGTCAAATGCTTTGCCAGTTCCTCAGCCGGACAGCGCTCGAGGGCTTCCAACAGGGTCTGGTCGGCCACGGCCTGGGACCGCCGCCGATGCCACTCGGCTAGCTGCACAAGGCACTCGGCGAGATCGGCGTCGTTCAACGGGTAAGACTTGCGGTCGGCCGCATCGCGAAGCAGTAGGCACGCTCGGCTGGGTCGTCCGCGTTGCCGCTCCAGTTGCGACAGTCGCTTGACGACGCACCAGGCGGGGTAGTCCCGCAGCGCTTCACGGTAGAGCTTCAGGGCGGCGGGAAATTCCCGACGCTCAAAGTGACGATCTGCCTGACTGGCCAAGGAAAGCGCGCTGAGAAGCTGGCTGGCGGGGTGGGACAGTTCCGAGAAGCGTCGGATCGATTCCGGTGATATCCTGGTACCGGCTTTGCTCAGGGCTTGCGCCACCCCGCTCGCCCATTCCTGGGCATCGGACGCTTTGTGCTGACGAATGGGGTGGTACTCATATCGAATTCTGGATTCCAGCCCCGGCCATGCCAGGTACCCCAGGAACCGAGCCGTTTTCAGGAGTCGCCTCACAGTCTGCCGCCCATCGTGCTTCGCCAGCATGAGCGGGATTCGAGCCAGAACGAAGGGCCATGGGAGATTCGAGTCGGTGCCGACACTACAGAGGGAAGCCTGCCTTTGTTGTTCGTCAGGAAGGTCTCCCACGCGGACCGACTCTATGGTAAGCTCAGGTCTGGCCTCTGGTGAGACGGCACGCAGCCTTTCCAGAGCACGGCGGAGCACAGCAGGCCTGGAATCCGCCAGGTGATGGCAGTCCAACGCAATTCGATAAGCATGGAAGGCTTTGATAGAGTCGTCCAACACGAGATGGGTAGCACCCTCTAATTGGGCCACCTCAGACATGGTGGTAGCCCCTTCTCGTCCTGGATGTCGCATGGCCATCTGCTGACACAACACCAGCACGCCTTCCCCATCCCCGGCACGCCAGCATTCCGCTACGCGGTCCCGGAACCATGGCAGGGAATAGGCGGCTGGCTCCAGTGTTGGCGGCAGCGGCACGGGTGCCCGGCGCAGTCGATTGTGGCACCTGAGCCTGTTGACAAGTGATCCGATACGGACGCGTCGGGCCTGTAAGTGCTGCAGCCGAGTCTGGAGCTCGGTCGCAAGGTCGGGCACCGCCGGCCAGGACAGCAGCCAGCCGGTCACTGCCTCGAAAGCGTGATCCACGTCCCCTTCCCGCAGATCTCTCTCGACCTGCACCCAGAGCCTCTCTATGAAGGACAATTCAGCCGAAAGCGCCTCTGCCTGGCGGGGACTTATTCGATACAGATGCTGGAGCCCAAACCGCCAGTGCCAGACTGTCATCTCCCCGGACAGAAGAGGCATGGTCAGTCGGCGGCGGGTGCGATGGAGTAGGCGCACCGTCCTCGGAGCGTCCACGGGAACCCAGCGACAGGATGGCTTGATGGCCACCAGTCCGTGGCGCCATTCGACCGCTGGCTGGCAAGACAGCAATGGTGCGACCTCATCTGCGCCCACCAAGGCGGCACGAGCGATGAAACGGGGGCACACGAGTTCCCAGACCAACCATAGCACGGCAGCGACGCGGCCCAGTGGGGTGTCTGCGCCATGAGCGAGCGACAGCAGCAAAGTGACCTCCGAGAGAGTATATCCAGACGAATGCGCTGTGGTCTAGCCCTGATATGGACGCGGCCGGGCGTTAAGCAACTCGCCGCAGTAGGATGGGTGGGAAATTCTCTTTTTCCGGTGCGGCTCCGGAAGGTATTTCGATACCATTATTGAATAGACTCCAATGCTTTCCAATCCCCAGAAGCTGGCCCGAAACATGCGCCGGCAGCGGCTCCGGTGCGGCCTCAGCCAGGCTAAAGCCGCACGTCTGTGCGGGGTCTCGGCCTCCTGGCTGTGCCAGGTCGAGAATGGAAGAAGATGTGCCTCCCATCGCCTGGCGGAGCGGCTGGAGCCCGTCTACGGGTTGAAATCTGGGACGTTCTGTGGCAAGTATCGATTCCCGCGACGAGGCCGTCACAAGGCTTCACCAGCCGCGGGGGAGGCGTTACGCCAGATCATGGCCGCCACGAATGTTGGGGCCCAGGGCCATCGGGTGACACCGATCCCCGCAGTGCCGAACCCTCATCGATGGCCGGTGTGGCAAGGCACGGTGGAGAATCCGCTCTGGCCGGTGGCCCCTCATCTGGGCCAGTCAGCGCAGCAAGAAGTGGAGTTGCTGGAGGCAAGCGAGCCCACGACGACACCTTCTGGCGGCTGCTGAACGGGCTGCCTTTTGACTCTTGGACCGAGAAGCGCCTGGTGGTCAAGCTAGGGCTCGCCAACGGGGAACTGGTGAGGGTGGCGCCAGAAAGACTGGGAACGTGCGCCCGGGTGGTACACGCCCGCAGCGGTCACGATGCCCGACACCGCCCTCAGGTGGCCATGGTCGTTCAACACCAGGGCATGTCGGCAATCTTCTGGTTCCAGTGTCCGGTACGGGGTGCGACCACCACGTGGAAGCTGGATGCCCTCGTGGTGGCGGCGTTCAACGGCCGTCGGGTCACCGTCGACGTCGAGGCGGATGGGCCTGACCACGACCCGGGGCGAGATCGGAGACGGCAGGATGACCTCGAGCTTCCGACCCTCCGCTACACCGCCGCCGCGGTGAATGCCCCAGGCTGGGTCAGCCGACTGTTTGCGGACCTGCGGCGATTGGTGCAGATGACCCCGTAGTACCGCACGGGCTTGGCAGGTCTACGAGAAACTCGTCATCTGGTTCGTGGGGCCTGCCGCGAGGTTGATAGCTGTGGGCCAACTGACAGAAGATGGGCAATAGCCTGTTGACTGTTAGCGGTCGGCTAGCCAGGGGGAGGCGTCGGTCGACACTATGAAGGTTGACACCACCGAAGAATCTCCTTTGATCGCCATTTTCCGTATCCAGCGCTCAAGGTCGGACTTGGACGTTATCCTGGAGCCAGTACCGGCCAACTCCCACTTCTTGCGAATGTCTTCAGGGCCTATGTATGAATACATGTTCATGCGCAGTCAATGGCAGCTTGGGCATCTTGATCCAGTGTCGCCAGATCTCACCCGGAGAATGTGTCAAACAGTTCCGCTCTCCAGTGGTATCCACCAAGGAGGCGAAGCTCGGCGGTGAAAGAGGGTGGAGGGTGATTCGGTCTCCCAGGCTCTTCACCTGGATTTTTCCGATTTGAGGATCCAGCGAGCTGTTGTGGTCCGGCCCTGGTATGGACGAGGCCGGGCGTTAGCAACTCGTCGGTGGTGGGATTAGTGACTCTATCGGAGTTTTATTTTGAGGTGTGCTGCACGACTGCACACTGGAGTAGGCTGTATTTCAATCACGTGAAAGATGCCGACCCGATACTCATGACGGAGTTGCAGGCCTCGGTCGATCCTGAAGCGATCCGTGAGATGGAAGCTTTAATCCAGGCCAGCTTAAAGGCTCGACGGGTCCGATCCTCTTGGCTGATCGGCTTCTGGACACGAACGCCGTCAGTGCTGCCATGGGATCTGATCCGAGCTTTGCACGGTACCTCGGGGGGTTGGCTCCGGACCAGGGGTTGCTAACAAGCGTCGTGGTTGAAGGTGAGATCCGGTTCGATATTGGCGGCTGGACGGAGGCATGCGCCCGAGTGGTACACGCCCGCAGCGGTCACGATGCCCGATGCCGCCCGCAGGGCGATGGTCGCTATAGCGCTGCCGTGATGAATGCCACAGGGTGGGTCAGCCGACTGACCTGCGGCGATTGGCAGACGACCCCATAGCGTGGGCTTGGCTTTTTGGCCGCCTGCGGTCAACCTGCCACAATTGACTGACTGGGTATACTACTGTATAATAGAAGATAGCCGTGAGTAAGAGATTGCTGACCGTTGTAGAAGTTGCGGAGAAATTGAAGTGTCATCCGCATACTGTCCGTCGCTGGATCTGGTCGCACAAGTTGCGGGCCGTCAAAGTGGGCGATCTGGTGCGCGTCTCCGAGGCTGAAGTGGAACGCTTTCTGCGCCCGTCGGAAGCGCAGTCGAAGCACGGAGCAGGCGGTCTTCTGCAGGTGATGCGCGAGTTGCAGGCCTCGGTCGATCCGGAAGCGGTCCGTGAGATGGAAGCCTTGATCCAAGCCGGCACGAAGGCCGCCGACTGGTCCGATCCTCTTGCCTGATCGGCTTCTCGACACTAACGCCGTTAGTGCTGCCATGGCGTGTGAGCCGAGCTTTGCACGGTACCTCGAGGGGTTGGCTCCGGACCAGGGGTTGCTCACCAGCGTCGTGGTTGAAGGTGAGATCCGGTTCGGTATCGCTCGATTGGCGGCGGGACGGAGAAAGAGCACGCTGGCCAGCGCCCTCGGTCGAGTCCTCCCGACTTTGAAATCCATCCTGGTCGTAAACCGGTCGACGGCCCAGACGTACGCAGCGCTCAAGCATTCCATGGAGCACACGGGGCTTCCCATGGGGGAGAACGACTTGTGGATTGCGGCGACCGCTGTGGAGCACGCCGTCGTCCTGGTCACCAGGGACCAGCATTTTCAGATGATCCCTGGATTGCAGGTCGAAGACTGGACCTCATCAGGAGAGGGACCATAACCGCTGACTGCGAAGGGGGGCGCCTGAGGAGGTAGTGCCCATGCCTGTAAGCAAAAGTCTTGTTGAACACGTCTCTCTGATTCGCGAAGTCGTCATATCGACGGTGGAGGCCATGCCGGAGGACAAACTGGGGTATACGCCGGGCGAAAACTGCCGGCCGTTCCGCGACATTGCGCTGCATATTGCCAAGGCCCGGTGGAACCTGTCCAACATGCTGTCGGGTCAGACGGACGCGCCAGCCCGCGGGTTCCAAGCCGGGACGAAGGCCGAGCTGCTGGCCCTTCTGCGAGAGGGGCAGGAGCAGTGCCGTCGGGTGCTCGCCGCAGTGACCGAGGATCAGTTGACGAAGGTCCATACAGTGGGCATCGGAGAACGGACGGGTCTCGACGTTGTCCACCTCATGCTCATGCACGAAGCCGATCACCACGGCAACCTGGTCGTGCTGGCCAAGCTGTGCGGCGTCAGTCCGCCCGACCTTCGAGAAGCCAGCAAGGCGGCCCTCGCCAAAGCCTGACCGCTGCGCCCAGGCGCTCCGACTCAGGGGCGCTTGGGTTTGGCAGGTTTGGGCTTTTTGGCCGCCTTCGCCCGCGGGAGCCACCAGGGCCCAGCCTTTCATGGGGCGACCCGTGGCGTCGAAGGGACCGACGAGCGATTCCTTCCACACGCCGACCAGCATGTTGCCGTTCAACCTCGTGCTGGAGGGCGAGCTCTGCGTGGACGTGGAAGGCCGACGATACCGTGGTGCTCAAGCCACACCAAGGCTATACCATTCCCTAGGGCGTCACGCACAGGCCCCCGCCCCGCAGCGCACCGTGGTCGTGATGGTCGAGAACCAGGGTATCGTCCCCACCGGCGACTGAGAGCCAAAGAATTATCGAATCAGCAGGGGCGGCAGCGGTTGGGCGGGAAGCCCGCGAACATGTGGCGGCGTCTGGGAACCCTGGTAGCGGCTCTGGCCTTGTTGGCCCTGCCTGCCCTCCCCTCCCCCGCGCGTCCGGGCTGTTGCGCTCCACGCCAGGCGTGCTGCGCGGATTGCTGCTGCGGCACCATCCCGCCTCCCGCCGTGTATCGACAGACGTCCCCGAGAGTGGGGCACGTCCGATACCCCGTCGGACGTCTGGTGGCACGGCCGACGGTCGTGCCCAGCGGGCCCATCGTCGCCGGTGAAGCTCTTGTCCCAACCATGGTCGGCCTCGCGTTCCTGCAGGCTGCACCCGAAAGAGGCCCGCCCGGCCTCCCGGCGGTCGCAGTCTGACGGGAAAGGAGGTGACCTGAATGCGCAAGATGTTGTTGACCCTGGGACTTCTCGGAGCCCTGGCCGTAGCGGTTTTCGTGCCGGCCCACGCCAGCAAGGCGAACGCCGACTGCTGCAAGCCCGGTGCGGCGTGCTGCCAACCCGGCGCGGCTTGTTGCCGATAATCCAATAGACGGGGCAGCCGCGTGGCTGCCCCCTTTTTATGTGCCTACAGCAACTGGCAGGGGAACGCCCGCTCCGACCGAAGCGGGGGGCCACAAGAAATCGAAAGGTGGCGCCGTCGTGTTCAGCAAGGTCGTCGTACCCGTTGATTTTTCCGAGGCCTCCAAAGTCGCCGTGCAGTATGCGGTCAAGCTGGTGCAAGGCAGCGGCGCCGAACTGATCCTCCTGCATGTCGTGCAGCCGGTGGTACCCACCGAGACACCGACGGCCTTCGTGCCGCAGGGCGGGCCGGCCACGCCGTTACGGGAGGAAATGACCGTCGCTCGCGAAGACATGGCCCGCCTGGCGCCCATGACCGCCAGCGTCAAGACCCGCAGCGTCATGCGAACCGGCGAGCCGGGTTCGGAAATCGTCGGCTTTGCCCGGGAAGAAGCCGCCGATCTCATCGTCATGACCACCCACGGTCGGAGCGGCCTGAGCCGCCTTCTCCTGGGGAGCGTCACCGAGTCGGTCATGCGGCATTCCGACGTGCCGCTCATGACCCTGCGCCAACCCAGGACCTGACACGCTTTGCCGGGATGTTGCCCTTGTTAATCCTTTCAGATTTCGTTGCCAGCCCCGGGCGGGCGGTGATAGAGTGATGCCAGATGGTAGTATCGAGTCCGACGCGGCTTGCCGCGTCTCGTTCGTCGCGGCGTTCCAAGCCGGCTGAAGGCCAGGCAGACGCTACCGCGCCCGACGACGATATCCGCTTCTACGACAAGGACGGCGCCGAGGTCCATCGCAAGCAGGACGTCAATAGCCCGGAGGCCCTCGAGGCGGCCCGCAAATACGCGAGCCGGCTGCGCAAGATAAACGACGTCGGCGTGGTCCTGGCGGCTG
>DASYBA010000308.1:0-2609 GCA_036501005.1 Candidatus Xenobia bacterium
CCTGGACCGCCTCCAGGACATGACCGAGGTCGTCTTCTCCAACTTTGCCCGCCTCTATTTCGAGCGGCAGGGTCGGGCTTATTCGGGCGTCCCCTACGGCAACCGCAAGCTGCTGGAGGCCTGGCCCCAGCATATCGAACCGGCCCTCCAACATCTATCGAAACTGGACGGCCGGGCCGTCCGGGGCATGATCGAGGAAGCTTCGCAAGGCGTCACCGGCTGGACGCCAGAGCTCACCCAGCATTACACCGGCGTCTTGACCCACAACCTGGAGAAGGCCCAGGAGAGGCTGGCCCAGGACCCGCAGTGGCTGACCAAGAGCGGCGCCAACCCGTTCCGACACGGCGGCATGGCGGCCCTCAAGCAGTTCATGTTTCGCATTCCCACCGCCTGGGATACTTACATGCCGCTGGCCACCTCGGGGGTGACCGCCCAGGCTGGCTCGGAACAAGCGGTCGCACAGGCCATCTTCGAGCAGAAGCACCCCAGCCAGACCTACGTCGTGGACGTCAAGCCGGGCCTCCAAGACCAAGCCAGTCGTCTGCTTCGCTACGGCTCCGTGATACCGGCCATCGGCGGCGGCTTCGAAGCGCTCTATGGGGTGCGGGAATTGCAAGCCGCCAAAGTGAGTGGCGACCGCCAGGAGAAGGCGGACGGGGTGGTCGACGTCGTGCGAGGCTCGGCCTCGCTGGTTTCGGGCGTGACCCACCTGCCCATGTACCTGGCTCAATTCCTGCCGTCCGTGGCCTACGTGTCCCACCCCGTGATGTTGACCCTGGGCCTGGTCGGGGGCATCGCCAGTGCGGTCAACTGCGTGATGGATGGCGGCCGTGACATCTACAACGGCGTGACTCGAGCCAAGCCCTCCGATATCGGATGGGGCGCTCTCAAAGTGCTGGCGGGGACCCTCGAAACGGTCGGCTCGTTCACCCTGAACGTGCCCATGATGCTGGCCGCCAACGCCATCTTTGCCGGTGCCGCGGCCATCCAGAACCGACACATCGTCGGCAACCTGTTTCGCAAGATACTGGGGAAGGCTGAGAAAGCCCCGGAACCCACCCATGAGGCAAAATTCTCGGCCCTGTTTGACAACGCCCAGGCCTTCGGATACCAGCAGACCCAATACCAGCCGGTCGACGCTTTGGGCGATGCGTGCCTGGTCAAGCGCTTGTCGCATATCCCCGGCGACATCACCCGGGTCGTGTTGGAACGGGCCGAAGACAAGATCCACGAGGCGGCACCCCGCAACCATACCGAGGCAGCACCCGCCACGCCTTCGTTTGAAATTCGACAAGACCTGCCCATGGACGTCGACGCCCTCACCGCCCGATTCGTATCGGATATCGCCCAGAGCGGCATCGCCCCGATTCTCGGGGAGGAGCACGAATGGTCACCGGAGGCGAAGGGGGCCCACGTCAACGCCCTCGGCAGCAAATTGTTCCTCATGCTGGCCGACGGACAAACGTCGCACTACGCCGTGACGGGCCAGGAAGGAACGTTGAAGAACTGGGCCATGGGGCAGAAGGACTTCAGCATCCTGCCCCACGACCTGCTCCGAGAATCCTATCGATTGAACCACGGAGACCTCTACCAGACCTTCCTCACCTGCGAGAACGTGCTCAACCCGGACTGGAAGAACCCCGATCGGGCCCAGGACCCGCTGCAACAAAAGCTGGCCTACATTCGCAGCGACTCGGCGCCGCTGGGCGACAAGTACGGCGCCTGGTATCACTTGATGGGCGCGGCCCTCTATGGACTCAT
This sequence comes from Candidatus Xenobia bacterium, assembly GCA_036501005.1. Lineage (GTDB taxonomy): Bacteria > Vulcanimicrobiota > Xenobia > RGZZ01 > DASYBA01 > DASYBA01. The sequence continues at coordinate 1,762 of DASYBA010000308.1, forward strand.
GCGGCCCGCCCTCATCGCCCGTTCGGTGGCGGAAATCGAAGCCGCCGGCTCCTATGTGATGGGCGGGCCCGATCCGCAAGAGGACGCCATGAACCGACTGGGGGCACGGTTTGGCTCCCTCCTGCGGAAACGGGTGCAAGAAAACGACTGGAAGGTCGACCCCACCGCCGACCAGGACTACATGCGGGCGCGTAACCTGCAGATGCAGTCCTGATGTGCCACGTGAAACCCCTCAGGCGGTGAAGTTGAGGAAAGACGGGCTCGGACCGCTGCTCATGATTTGCTGAAGGCGGTGGGTGGCGGTCGCTGGCGTGGACTGCTCCTGGCGACCGACGCCCTGCCACCAGTATTGCCGGTCGACGCCCTGCGGGGTGTAGTGGAAGTGATGGCCAGCGAAGCGCTGCGATCCGTCCTGCGTGGACTGGTACTCTTGCCGGAGCGCGCCGTCGGGGCCAAAGGTGCGTTGGCGGACGTTCATGGTGTTGCCGTCCAGGCGGTGGCACTCCCGCTTGATGGTGCTGCCGGAGGCCACCGAGGTGCCCCGTTGGTCGATGAGTTGCATGTGGGCGTCATCGTGCTCCTGAAGATCGAACATTCCACCCTCCCACGTCTCGTGGTGGTGAGAATTCTCGGAACCGTCGGCGCGGACGTTGAGATCATCTGAGGTCACGTGGTGACCGTCTCGAGCATGGGTGGACGTATCGCACGAACCGTCCTGGTGATGCACGGAGTGCCTGAACTCGGTGTTGTTGCCGTGATGGCTCAGGATCTGGCTGTTGAGCTGGCCTTTGTTGTCCTTCCAGGTGCTCATCTGGCTGGTCAGCTTGTGCTGGGCGTCGTAAATGTTG
>DASYBA010000309.1:0-2845 GCA_036501005.1 Candidatus Xenobia bacterium
CGTGCCACCTCCTCCGTCGCCAGTGCTGTCCCACCGTGTGTTCGCCCGTTGCCCATTCGCATCGTGTCTTACCTCCTCGCATCGCGAGGATAGCAGAGATGCCCGGGCGCCTATCAGACACGGCTGCCGAAGCGTCACGGATGGTCCCGAGACAGGCGTGCCCCAGGAACTCCTGCAGGTGGCGGAGGCTGGCGCCCCGCCGCAGCATGTGGGTGACACAGGCGGCCCGCAAGAGATGCGGCGTCACCGGCTTCTTGAGTCCCGCGGCCCGCCCCGCCTGGCGCACCATGTCGGCCAGGGGTCCCCGGTGCAAGGGCCGCCCGGTGACCGAGACAAACACCAGCCGGGTGTCATCGCGTACCAGCCGGGGCCGCCCAGTCCAGAGCCAGGCGCCGAGCCAGTGGGCGGCCGCCTCGCCCAGGGGCAGCACCCGCCCTTTCTTGCCTTTGCCCACGAAGCGCAGCTCCCGGCGCTCCAGGTCGACCTGGTCGGTGGTGAGGTCACGTAGTTCGCTATTGCGGATGGCGGTGCCGTAGAAGAGCTCCAGGATGGCCCGGTTGCGAAGCCCGCAGGTGGTGCCCACGGCCTGCGAGTCGAGGAGCCGCTCCGTTTCCCGCTCGGAGAGAAGCGCCCGGGGCAGAGGCCGAGCGGCCCGTGGTAGGTCGATTTCGGCGCCCAGGTTGCGGGGCAGGAAGTGCTCGTGGGAGAGAAACCCAAAGAAGCACTTGAGGGCCGAGAGCCGGTACGACTGGGTGGCGACAGACAAGCGCCGGCCCCGCCACCAGGCCTCGTAGAGAAAGCCTCGGTAGCCCTCCAGATGTTCGTTGCGAATGTCGGATACGTTGTCCACCTGGGCAGCATCCAGCCAGGCGAAAAACGGCTCCAGCTCACGGCCGTAGCTCTCCACCGTGCGAGGGGAGTAGTGTCGGCTGGCTAGCCAGGTACGAAACTGGGTCTGCCACAGGGCCAGGTTCACGGGACGTTGCCTCCTTGTGCGCGACGATGCCGCCAACGCCGGCTGCCGGAAGTACAGGTACTTCCGTTGGAGTTGGAGACTCTATTCAATTCGACCGGCGGGTCCGGGTAACGGAAGCCTGACCGGTACTCTTTTCTTAGCCGTCTATCGAAAACCGGTGTCGGCTGCGACGCCCGGACAATAGACAACGGGATATACAGGGTGGGGGCCTCTCGGCGAAAAGGCGGAAGAGTGCCGGGAGGCAGATGGAACCGTAGGTGTGGTGCGGGTTCTGGGCCTACACGCCGGCCGGACAAAGTCCGGAAAAGTCCGGCGAAGTGACCGGACCCGCCTGGGCCAGTCGCGCTTCGAGGGCGTCTGGGGTGAGAAGGGCATCCAAGGGGGAGCCGCTGTCGCCGCCGGGCAGGAGCCGGTAGTGATACGTCTTGCCCTGCGAACCGGCGGTGGCCGCCACGTATTCCAGCTCCACCAGCTTGTCCAGGTTCTCCCGCACTCGCCGGTCGGACCAGTGGGTGAACGTGCGCAGCTCGCGGCGGGTAAAGGGTTCTTCGTATACCTTGCCGCCCTGGGTGCAGAGGGCCAGCATGGCGTGGGCGGCCTTCCACAAATCCTGGCAGCTTTGCGGCAGGTCGTGCAGCGTGCCGGTCAAGACGTCCTTGGCCAGGTCGTAGGCCATGCGGTAGTCTTCCGTCGTCGCTTCGATATAGACCTCGCCCGTTTCCGGTAGCACGCCTCGGGGTCGCTGGTACTGGTGGAAGAAGGCCATCACCATGATCAGGTTCAAGAAGCGGGCCTGGTCACGGCGGGTGCGGGTCCAGCGGGTGGGAAAAGTCAACCAGTCGGCATATGGGATGGCCACCGGAATGGGTTCCAGGCACCGCTGCATGAGGTGGTGGCGACGCCGCACGACGTCTTGCTGGTGGCGGGCCGAGAGACCAGACGGACTCACGCTCCAGCGTTGGTAGGCGTGGATGCGGGCCGTCTGGGCCTCATCCTCTCGCATGACCAGTTCGAAGACGCGGGAAGCGTTCTCCTCGTTGATTTCCATGCAGGTGGTCGTTTCCAGGTACGCCATGGGGCCTTCCACCTTGGTCTCCATGACGGACATCTTGCCGCTGAGCGGATCCTTGGTGGTAATAAGCTGGGTGAAGACGCCCTGCGACAGCAGGCTTCGTAGCGGATAGTCGGCGGCCGCGCTGCCCACCCGTTCATCGACACTGAGGAGCTTGTGCTTGGCGCCGTATTGTCCCATATAGCCCGGCGCGGTCGGCGAAAGACGGCTGTAGGAGACGACGTCCTCCGGCGGCATGAGCTGGCCCACCAGCCAAAGAAGGCTGGACTTGCCGGCGCCGGACTGGGACAGGATGGTACCGGCCAGGGGCTTCTCCATCTTGCGGGAGGTGCCAATCAGATACACCATGACCTTGTTGGTGTCCTCGCCGACCGTGCCCATGGTCGTCAAATCGTCGAGGAGCCGAGCCATCAGGCCCGGACGGCTCAATTCGGCCACAGCCTGAGCGCGCTCTTGGTCGGTCACGGGGACCGGGGGCGGCGGACCGGCGGCTTCCACGGCAGACACCACGCCTTTGCCCGTGCGCTGCTGGCCAATCCAGACCTCGGTGGCTTCCAGGAGTTGGAGGAGGTGCTGTTCGAGGAGTGTCTTGGCCAGGCCGAAGGCGCGGTGCAGATTGTTCACCACCATGGTGCGATTGCGGCTGTTGTAGAGGTCCCCTCCAGCAAAACGCCCTAAAACCATGACAGGACATAACTCAGCCCCGGAGGAAATGCCGGGGAGATCCGGAACTGCGCTTGCAGCATAGCTTTGCTGGAGGCGATAGTGAAGAAAGTCAGATGCAACGGGGATCTTGA
>DASYBA010000310.1:0-6377 GCA_036501005.1 Candidatus Xenobia bacterium
AGCTGTGAAATGCGCTATCTGGATCCGAACGCCGGGGTGCGCACCGGCGACATGGTCATGACCAGCGGCCAGGACGGCTATCCTGAGGGCCTGGCGGTGGGACGCATCATCTCGCTCCACCCGGGTACCGACGGGGTTTCCATGGTGGCGGAGATTCGGCCGGCCGTGTCGCTGGACACCGTGCGAGAGGTTCTGGTCGTGACCGGGAAAGGCACGCCGTGAGGAGCCTGGCGTGGGTGGCGCTGGCCGGGGTGGCGGCCATTCTGCAGGTCTCGACCGACTGGTTTCGGGACACCACCGGCCTGGCATGGCTTGACGCCGTGCTGGTCGTGGTCCTCGTCCTCGGAGCCCTGGGCGGTCCCTCCCTGGGGTTCATCTGCGGGCTCCTCGGCGGTCTCGTGGTGGGCGGGCCGGCCGGCCATGCCCTGGTGACCGGAGTCGTCTATGGCGCCGGCGGCGCCGTGGCCGCGCGGGCCTGGCAGGGCCACGGCGGCGTGCTTCGCCTGGCCGCCGTCGCCCTGCTCCTCACCACACTCCTTTCCCCGGCCTGGGACCCGGCCCTGGTCTCCCTCGGCTGCGTGAACGCGGTCATCACGGTAGGTATCTGCAGCGTGGCGGGGGTCGTGCGGCGCCGCGAGGCGCTCTGACATGGTCCCGCTGACCTGGAGACTGCGCCTGGTGGCACTGGCGCTTCTCGGTGCCGTCGCCGTCTTCGCGCTGGTGTCGCGCCTGTGGGATCTGCAGTGGGCCGAGGGGGCGGTCTTTCGTGAGCGGGCCCGGGAGAACACCATTCTGGCCGAGCCCCTGCCGCCGCCCCGCGGCCGCATCCTCGACTGTCTGGGCAAGGTCATGGCCGGCAACGAGCCTCGGTATGCCGTGACGGTCACCCCCGTGGAGGTCAGGGACCTGCAGAAGACGGTGCGCGTCCTCTCCACCGTGCTCACGCTGCGGCCGATGCACGTCCTGCACGTGATCCAGCGGCACAAAAAGCTCGATCCCCTGGATCCGGTCGTGGTGGCCCGAGCTTTGTCGCCCGAGGCCGTGGCCCGAGTGGCGACCGTGCAACGGGGGCTGCCGGGCGTGCGGCTTGCGATCCGGCCCCAGCGCCGCTACCCGTTTGCTTCAGTCGCCTCACACGTCCTGGGCTACGTCGGCGAGATCACGGCCGAGGAGTATCAGCAGTGGAAGAAGGCGGGCTACCATCCATCGGACGTGGTGGGCCACAGCGGCCTGGAGCAGAGCTACGACCGCTGGCTCAAGGGGCGGGCCGGCGCGCAGAACGTCGCGGTCGATGCCATGGGCCACACGGTGCAGGTGGAAGAGACTGTCCCGCCCGTGCCCGGCGATGACCTGCACCTGAGTCTGGACATGGACCTCCAGATCCACGCCGAGCAGGCCTTGCAGGCCACCCTCGACCACCTCTACCAGCAGAATGGGGAGCGTACCGCGGGCGGGGTGGTCTTCATGGAGGTTCGGACCGGACGGATCCTGGCCTTGGCCAGCCGTCCCGACTTCGACCCCCGCCTCTTTGCCCGAGGCATCAGCGACAAGCAGTATGAAGCTCTGCTCAAAAACCCCCTGCATCCGCTCCTGAGCCGCGCCTATCAGGTGGCCTATCCGCCCGGGTCGACGTTCAAGCCGCTCAATGCATCAGCCTGTCTGCAAAGCGGCATCTGCTCGCCCGACACTGTCTTCTACTGCAGCGGCGAGTACAAGGGCTTCCACTGTTTCGTACGCTCGGGTCATGGCCGCATCGACTTTACCGAAGCCATTGCCCAGTCGTGCGACGCCACCTTCTACATGCTGGGCGATCGCCTGGGCATCAAGCGCATGGACCGCTTCGCCCACGCCTTCGGTCTGGGCCACCGCACCGGCCTCGACCTGCCCGACGAGCAGGACGGCCTGTTCGGCACCCCCAAATGGAAAAAGAAAATCTATGGGGAGGACTGGCAGTACTACGACACCATCAACATGGCCATCGGCCAGGGCCTCATGATGGTCTCGCCCTTGCAGCAGGCGGTCGTCATATCGGCCATTGCCAACGGCGGGTATGTCGTCAAGCCGCACCTGGTCGACTGGGTCGAGTCGTGGAACCATCAGGTGAAGTGGCGGTACCACCCCCGCGCCCTGCGACGCGTGCCGGTCAAGCCGAAGTGGCTCATGGCGGTGCGCAAGGGCATGGAGGGCGTGGTCGACCACGGCACGGGCGTCGCCGCCAAGTCCGACCTGATCAGCATCGCGGGCAAGACGGGCACGGCCGAAGCGGTGCCGACCGTCGACAACCCCAAGGGGCGCAACCACACCTGGTTCGTCAGCTATGCGCCGATCGACAAGCCGAAGATCGTGTGCGTCGTCTTCGTGGCCAAGGCGGGGGGATACGGCGGCGGGGTCGCCGCACCGATTGCCAAGGACTGTATCGAATATTGGTATCGCGAGCATCATCCGGGGGCAGTTCCACCGCCCAAGGAACCGGCTGCGGGGGTGGTCCGGTGAGAGCCCTCGACATTCCCCTCCTGGTGGTGACCGTGGTGCTGTGCGCGTTGGGCGGCCTGGTGCTGGACAGCGCCACGGCCCATCAGTTGGCGTGGAGCCCCGAGGTGGTGCGGCAGACCGCCGCCATGGGCGTGGGTCTGTTGGTCATGCTGGCGTGCTGGCGCGTGTCGCCTGCGATGCTGCGCAAACTGGCGCCGTTCTTGTATCTTGTCGCGGTCGCCGGGCTGGTGCTGGTGCGCATTCCGGGCATCGGGCAGTTGTCGCACGGCGCCCGCCGGTGGATCAGCCTGGGCCCGTTCGGGGCCTTCCAGCCCTCCGAGCCCGCCAAGCTTTTCTTGCTGCTGGCCGTGGCAACCCTGTTGACCCGCCGCCCGGACCCCTCCACCCGGCTGTCGACCGCCCTCGGCGCCCTGCTGCTCCTGGCGGTGCCGTGCGGGCTCATCATGCTGCAGCCGGACCTCGGCACCGCTCTCGTGCTGTGCGGCACCACCCTGGCCCTGTTAATCGTGTCCGGCACGTCCCCCGTGTTGCTGCTGGCCCTCGGCACCGGCGGGCTGGCGGCCGCCCCGTATTTCATGCACGACTACCAGAAAGCCCGCCTCATGACCTACCTGAACCCCCAGGCCGACCCCATGGGGAGCGGCTACAACCTGCTGCAGGCGCAGACGGCGGTGGGTTCCGGGCAGTTGTTCGGCACCGGACTTTTCACTGGCCCCATGAGCCAGCACGGCTTCGTCCCGGAAAACTGGACAGACTTCATCTTCACCGTGGTCGGCGAGGAGATGGGGTTTGTCGGATGTATCGGCTTTCTGGCGCTTTACGCTGTGCTCATCGGCCTCCTCGTGCGCACCGCGCTGATGGCGCGGGACCGGTTCGACATGCTGCTGGCCAGTGGGGTGGCGGCCATGCTCGCCTTGCACGTGCTGGTGAACGTGGGCATGGTGCTCTCGCTCCTGCCCGCGACAGGTTTTCCCCTGCCTTTCGCAAGCTACGGGGGCACGGCCGTGGTGACCCACATGGCGGCTCTCGGGCTTGCCATGGGCGTCTACCGCCGATATCACGAGACCAGCGAGGATCTGTGGGGCATGCGAACGGCCGTGCCCTGGGCCAGCATTCCCTAGGAGGCCAGAAGGTGTCCGCCCCTGGCTGTCCAATTGGCTGACTTCGTGACGAAGGAGCCTGGGCAAGGGCTCCTGAAATTTTTCGATACAGGTGGCATTCTACAGGTGGCGTTGCAAACAGGCGGCGGAGAGAAAGGGTCAGGCGAACTGAAGCCGGGCTCGGTGCTCGAGCAGCGCTACAAAATTGTCGAAAAGACCAGCGAAGGGCGCAACTACCGAGCCTACCTGGCAGAAGATCAGAATACCAGCGCGACCGTCACCGTCAAGGCCTTGCGATATACGCAGAGCGAGGCTGACAAGGCCATCCAGCAGTTCAAGGCCGAATACGAGTCGCTCAAGCAGCTCAGCCACCCGGCCCTCCCCCGGGTCGAGGCGCTGCTGGACGTCAAGGGCGATCTCTACATGGTGCTCGATCGTGTCGACGCCCAGAGCCTGCAGGAACTCATCGACGGCCGGGGCCAGCCCGCCACCATGAGTGAAGTACTGGTGTGGATGTGGGAGCTTCTCGACGTCATGGACTACCTGCATCACCGAGACCCCCCCATCATCCATCGAGACCTGCAGCCGGCCACGCTGCTCATCACGCGGGACGGCCACCTCAAGCTGATGGACTTCGGGATCGCCAAGATCACCGAGCGGCGCGACTCCCGCACCTTGTATGGCAGCGCCGGCAACACCGGGTACGCGCCCACCGAACAGTTCTCACTCAAGCGCTCGGATCCGCGTATCGACATCTTCTCGGCCGGGGCGTCGTTCTACTTCGCGCTGGGGGGGCAACCGCCGCCGCCCGCTTCAGAACGCGTGCTGAAGAGTCTTCCGCTCATCAACCTCACCGCGGTCAATTCGACAGTGCCCGAGAAGATGAATGCGCTGATTCACCAGATGCTCTCCATCAAGAGCGCCGACCGCCCCCGAGACGTGGATACGGTTCGAGCGGCCATCGGCGTCGCCCCCTCCGGAGCGGTGGTGCTGTCCAAACCCAAGGGCTCGTTGGCAGAAGAATTGGAGCCTGCGCCGGTGCCCGCACCGCCTGCGCCGATGGAAGCGCCGCCGCCGCCCGCCCCCGTGCCGAAAGCCGCTCCACAGGCGCCCCCGCCGCCCATGCCCGCGCCCGCACCCCCGGTGCCGAGGCCGGCCTCTCGCAAGCCCGTCCCACCCAAACCGGTCGCGACCGGCTTCGTGGCGGCCGTAGAGCCCGAGGAAGAGGCGGTTCCGGTAAAAGAAGTGCCCGGCAGCCTGCGGATCGCGGCTGTCATCGCGGTCATCGTCTTCTTCATCTGTGCCGGCGGTGGGTTGCTGACGAAGCAAGACCTGGAAGGCCAGGCCGAGCCCAAAACCGTCCATTCGCTGGTGGCCAAGGGCCAGTGGGTCTCGGCCTGGAAGGAAGCCGAGAAGGAGTCAGTGGCTGGCAACATTGCCGCCACCGAAGAAAAGCGGGCGCTGACCCGTCTCTTTGCCTTCTTGACCGCCTCCGGCGTGGCGCTGGCGGCCAGTTGCGCCCTGTGGGGCATCATCTTGTTCCACCGCAAGACGGAAGAGTCGGAAGAGTTCTAATACCCCTTCTGGATGTGGTAGTTGACCCACCAGTAAAGGCCACCGAGGAGGCCTAGCCCGGCCGCGACGCAGAGGCCACCCAGCACTCGCGACGGGGTTCCCTCGACGATGCCATCGGCGAAGCGTCCGCTGCGGGCTGCCGCCAGGCCTTGCACCACGAGGAAGACCCCGACCACCGCCAGGGAGATGGCCGGAACCGTCGTCATTGCGCCTGCAACTGTACGTTTCTATCCGGCGGATCGTCGTCCTTGTGAATGATGCCGGACTCGACGTCGCTCAGCTCCTGCTTGGCGTCCTTGAAGTCCGGACGCTGCTTGATGAGATCCTGCAAGACCTGGACCGCCAGATCCTTGCGATGCGCATCCTGGTACAGTCGGGCGATGCGCACTCGGGCGTAGACCGACCGAGTCAGGGCAAACGGGTCCAGCGCGATGGACCGTTCGTAGCTGGTAATGGCATCCTTCTGCTTCTTGCTTTTCTCCTGCGCCATGCCCAGGAAAAACCAGCCGTCAGGGTAGTTGGGCAGCGCCTTGACGACGTCCTTGAACATGGGGATGGAGATCTCGGGCTTGTCTTCCTCGATCATGGTGATCTCGGCCAGGCGCTCGTGCGCCATGATGTCGCGGGGGTTGACCTCGACGGCCTTGCTGAGCTGGTTCTTGGCCTTGGCGACTTTCTCCGAGGTGAAGTAGTACAGACCCAGGGCGGAGTGCGCAATGGCACAGTTGGGGTCGAGCGTGAGCGCCTTGTCGAAGGCCGCCTGCCCTCGGGTCACCGCCGACATCTTCTCACTGGAGAGGTACATGTCGGCCAGGCCTAGCTGAGCCTGCAAATTGGCGTCGTTCGGCTTCTTGTCGACCTGGCCCTCAAGATCGGTGGCCACGTCCTGCAGCTTGTTCTGGCGGTGGGCCGTCTCCAGCCACATCACCAGGGCGAAGGTCGACAAGGGATCGTCGGACAGGGCCTGCTTGAAAGCCACCGTGGCTTCGTCGTAGTTCTTGGCGTAAAAGGCCCCGAGGGCTCGGTCGAGGGTGCTGTCAGCCCAGACCGGGCTGACCACGGCCAGCAGAGTAAGACAGACGATGAGCGTACGGAGGTATTTCATCAACGGGCTCCTGGTTTCTTCGGATAGATGCTGATCTGGACCACCTTCGACTTGGTCACCGCGAAGGAAAGACCCAATCGCTTGTAGTTGAGGGACTGGTCGAT
>DASYBA010000311.1:0-8747 GCA_036501005.1 Candidatus Xenobia bacterium
CGACCTGGAAATGGTGCGCATATCGAAAGCCGTGCAGGACGGGCACCACACGGGCCTGGCCTTGCGGTTGGCTCGACAGGCAGGGCGGGAGCTCTTGCTGGCGCAGAACAGCGACGTGCCGTTCGTCATTTCCAACGGCCACTTCGTCGACCGCATGCGGCAGATGACCATGGACAACCTCAACAACTTCTGGAAGCTGGCCGGCATGTTCTGGCGGGCCGCGCAAGGCGAGGATGTCGACCCGGTCGTGGTGACCCGGCTGGAATACGACCACAACATCTTCCCCGGCCTGGATCCGACGGCCTGGGCTACTGAAGGCCGCAGTTGACGAAGTTGGGTTCCGGATGGAGCGCCACGCCCAGCCGTTGCCGGACGCCGTCGCGGATGGTGGCGGCCAGCTCGAGCAGCTCGGTCGTCGTGCCGCCGCCCCGGTGCGTCAGGGCTAGGGTGTGCTTGCCGGAAATCGCGATTCGCTCACTGCCGAAGCCCCTGTGAAAGCCCGCGGTTTCGATCAGCCACGCCGCCGACAGCTTGACGTCGTCGCCACTCCGGTGGGCGGGCATGGGGCCGGCGCTGGCCTCGAGCGCGGCCGCGGTGTCGGCGTCCACCACCGGATTGAGGAAAAACGACCCCACGCTCTGCGTATCGGGATCGCTGGCCTCGAGCACCATGCCCTTGCCCTTCCGCAACGCCAAGACGGCCTCTCGCACGGCGGCCAGGGAGGCAGGACGTTCACCCACCCGGCGGGACAACTCTCCGTATCGGACAGGACGCGGCGTCCCGGCGTGAAGTCTGAACCGCACCGACAAGATGACGTAGCGTCCCAGGTCACGCCCTTTGAATCGACTCTGCCGGTAAGCGAAGCCGCAGGCCTCGGAGGGTATTTCTGAAGTGTCTCCGGACTGGCTGTCCCACACGCGCACGGACGTGATGGTCTCAGCCACTTCCTGGCCGTAGGCCCCGACATTCTGCATGGGCGTGGCCCCCACCCGTCCTGGAATGCCCGACAGACATTCGACACCGGCCAGGCCTTGGCCGACGCAGGTGGCCACGAAGTCGTCCCAGGGCTCGCCGGCCGCCACGTCGACCTCCTCCCCGTGTCGGGTCACCCCTCGCAGGTCGATATTCACGACCAGCCCGGGGAAGCCCGCGTCCGACACCACCAGGTTGCTGCCCCCGCCCAGCACGAGGACGGGCAGGCCCTGCTGACGGGCCCATGCGAAAGCTTCGGCCACCGAGACCTCATCCTGGGCATCTACCCAGGCCTGGGCCGGACCGCCCAGCCGGAGCGTGGTGTAGGGGGCCATCCGCACGTCGTGTCGGAGGTTCACGCCAGCAGACGCCCCATGGCGGCGGACAGGTCTCCGTGCCAGACGGGACCGTGCCCACAGAGCAAGTGGCGGGCCGGAAGCTCCCGATAGCGTCCGACAGACTGGTAGAGCCGCCCCATGTCCAGGGAAAACCAGGGCACACCCAGGTGGAGAAAAAAGAACGTCGCGGACGCGTTGTCTCCGCAGAAGATGGCCTCATCCGCCTCGGCCCAGAAGCTGGCGCTACCGGGCGTGTGCCCGGGGGTGAACAGGACCTGGAGACGGCCCACCATGTCGCCTTCCGACAGGGGCGTGACGTCGCGGCAAGGCGGCGTATCGAGCAGGCCAAGAACCCGCAGGCCCCCCAGCACTGTGCGGCACAGCCACCCCCCGGCCTCGTCGGCCATGGAGCGTTGTCCGGTCAAGAACGGCACGTCGGCCGCATGCGCCAGGATCTCCGCCCCGCAGGTGCGGGCTAGACGCATGGCCCCGCCCGCGTGATCTGGATGGGCGTGCGTGAGCAGCACTCGGCGTACCGGTTTTCCGAGCCGGCCGGCGGCTCGAAGAATCAAAGGTACCGTCCAATCGTAGCCGCTATCGATCACCGTGAGGCCATCTGGTTCGACAACAAAGTAGATGTTGGTGGGAAACGGGGAGAGGAAGGCCATGCGATAGAGGCGATCGTTGACCTTCTGCATCACAGGAGACGCTGGAGATCGGCATGGGGGAGCCGCGCGACCTGGTGGCCATCGCGTCCGACCATCGATTCTGCCGCCACCAGGGCATTGAGAATCGCTTCCTCCGTCGCCTGGATGGTGGCCGTGAAGAGATCGTTCATGTCCGCTATGGGCACCGTGCGAACCGTCGTGTCCGAGACGCGGTTGGCGGTCGAGAAGGCCAGCATCAGGTCTCCCGAGCTGTTGCCGGCGATGCTGCCGGTGCGAGCCAGGCCCATGGCGGCCCGGCGGGCCAGGCGCTTGCACGCGTGGGGCAAAAGCGGCGCATCGGTGGCCACCACCACGATGATGGAGCCCGACTCCGGGGCGGCCTTGGCGTACACCGGCAGCCCCTGTCGCAGGGTTTGGCCCACCGGGAGCCCGTGTATCAGCAGTTGATGGCGCCGTCCGAAGTTGGCCTGCACCAGGACGCCGACCGTGCCGAGGGCCGTCTGGCGGGACGCCGTGCCCGTCCCGCCCTTGAATTCGAAACAGATCATGCCGGTGCCGCCCCCCACGTTGCCTTCGGCCAGGGGGCCGGATGCCGCCGTATCGAGGGCCTGGAATATGTGTTCGCGTCGGACATGGAAGCCGTTGATGTCGTTGAGCCAGCCGTCGTACGTCTCGGCCACCACGGGGAGCGAGAATTCCTGGGGGTAGCCCTGGCGGAGCTGCCATTCGATAGAGGCCTGGTGGGCGGCCCCTACGCTGGCCGTATTGGTGAGCAGCACGGGCCCTTCCAGGTGGCCGGATTCTTCCAGCCAGGCCATGCCCGTCATCTCGCCGCAGCCGTTCAACGAGAAAGAGCCGCCGAACACCGCTTCCAGATCCCCGTGCCGCCCGCGGGGCAGGATGGCGGTGACGCCGGTGCGCACCGGGCCTTGACCCACGACGAGGGGGCCCTCACCGTGGACGAGGGTGCAGTACCCCACCTCGACCCCGGGGACGTCGGTGATGGCATTGTGCGGGCCGGGCTCTCCATCGCATCGGATGCCCAGTTGGCGGGCTCGGGTCATGGCAGGGGCTTGGCCGCCCGGGGGGCCGACTCCTACGGATGCACGAACCCGCCTTGAACTGAAGACCCGATCATGGGATGATGCCCGTATGAACCCATTTGAGCGAGTCGAGGCCCAGCGACGAGCGCGGCACGCTGTGGCGTGGCAGCATCCGGTCGTCCTGGTGGCGATAGCTGGTGCGGTCTTCCTTGCCGTGGCCGGGCTCTGTGCCGCCTCCCGCGCCGACGTCGCCCCGGGGTTTGTCACCCTTCTTTACCTCGCATGGTTGTTTTTCGCGGGGCTGTCCCGGGGTTTCTCGGCCGCCGTTCGGGAGCGCTCCAGCCGGCGGTTGGACATCGTCAGCCTCACCCCGCTCGCCCGCTCCACCCTGGTTGAAGGCCTCCTGCTGCCGTCCCGGCAAACCTTGCGAGAGTGGCTCTGCTGGTCGCCCGTGCTGATCTTTGGCCTGGCGTTGGACCCGCTGCTGGGGCCTGGGCGCGGCCTCGCTATCGCCCTCTATACCGGAGCCCTGGCCTTCTGCGCCACCATGGTGGGTCTGTGGGGCGGTCTCCGCACCCCCGCCGGCCAGGTCAACAGCGCCACCCCGGTGGGGCGGGTCGCCCTGCTCTACGGGCTTTTCCTGCTGAACTGGCACTGGATGCTGTGGGACTTTGGCCTTGGCCACCAGCCTGCATTCCTCAACGTCGACCCGGTCTGCTTCATGCAGCAGATCTTCTGGGATCGGGATTCGTCGTCGCTGGCCGCTGCACTGCTGCCAGGCCTCTTGGTCCACCTGGGGATCGGTGCTGCCTTCCTGCGGGCAGTGGTGACGGGTTGGGACCGCATCGCGTGGGGGACGACCGCCCCGGGGGCGCTCGAGGCGCCGGCCCGGGTCGTCCCCGGCCCCCGGTCCTATCGCAAAGCGCCCTGGTTGCAGGATCCTTTCGTAGCCGATGCTTGGAATCGATTCCGCCGCCACCTGCGCGGTCAGCCGGCCGGCTACCTGGCGAACGTGTTGTGGGTATCGTTCCTTGCTGTGACGTTCGGCCCCTGGCTCCTCTACTGGCCGGTGGCCATGTTCTGTTTCTGCATCTTTCTCATCTGGGGTGCCCACGTCGGGTCTCGTGCGGCAGAAGTGGCGAATGACCCGGGCCGCTGCGAGATGCTTCTGCTCTCCCCTCAGCCGGGCGAGGCCATGCTGCGCGGCCAATGGCTGTCGGCCTTGGTCCCCGTCCTCCCGTTGCTGGCCTGGTTCAACCTGTGCGCGGACTGGTGGGCCAGCCAGCAGGAGCCTCACTGGAGGCACGATGTCTGGATAGGCGCCCTGCTCGTCCCCTCCGCGGGTCTGGCATTAGGCGCCCTGCTGGCCCTGGCCACCCGCTATCGCTTCAGCCTGCGGCGGAAACCAGCGCCCTAGCCCTTTCAAAGACCGCGTGCCACATCGGTCGGGTGAGCCGGCCCGTCTGGGTATTCTGTTGGCTGGGGTGATACGACATCAGGAGGTGCCGCCCGCCCGCCAGGGGCGCCTCGGCCAGGTGCGCAAAGCGGGGCCGGGGGCCTTCGCCCCACTGGCTCCAGGTGGTCTGGAAGCCGTGCTGGCCCAGCGCCACCACCACCCGGATGCGAGGCAGCAGGCGGAGCTCGGCCTCCAGCCATGGCCGGCACGTGCGGAACTCCTCGGGCGTCGGCTTGTTGTCGGGCGGGGCGCAACGGACGGAGGCCGTGATGATGCAGTCGGTCAGGGTCAGGCCGTCGTCTCGGCTCACCGACGTCGGCTGGTTGGCGAAGCCGAAGCGGTGCAAGGCCTCGAAGAGCCAGTCGCCGCTCCGGTCGCCGGTAAAGATGCGGCCGGTACGGTTGCCCCCGTGGGCCGCCGGGGCCAGACCCAGAATGAGCAGTCGGGCCTGGACGTCCCCGAAGGCCGGGACCGGGCGGCCCCAGTACGCTTGATCCCTGAAGCGGGCCACCTTCTCGGCCGCCACCCGTTCACGCCACGCCACCAGGCGGGGGCAGCGGGTACATTCAACGACCTGGGCTTCCAGCGCTTCCACGGCCGACAGCGTACTCCAAACCCCCCGGCGTGTCAAAATGTTAACATGCAGCGGACTTTACGCTGCGATGGCTAAATGTTAACATTGAGCCAACTGACCCCTGTAGGAGGTTCCATCCATGGCGACCATTCGAGCTGGCGGCAATTTCAATCCCGGCCTGGCGGCGACCGAGTCGACCTTTGCCGGCGAAGCGAAGGCGACGGCCGCACGTCTGCAGGATGCGGACACGCAAGCGGCGGCGGCCACTCCCGACCAGTTGGAGACGGACATGGCGGCCACCCAGGCGGCCGACAACGCCCAGGGCAACGTGGCCGACGCCAGCCAGGACGCCGAGCTGTCCGACAACAAGAAGCTTTCCACCCGCAACAACACCGAGTCCGATACGGCCGAGCTGTCAGGCTCCGGCGAGGGCGGCACGGGCGCTGCCGAAGAGCTGCAGCAGCAGAAGAATCAGCAGCAAGAACTGCTCAAGATGCGCAAGGGGGGAAGTCCTTCCGCATCGGCCGGAGCTGCTGACGGCAAGAAGAGTGACGAGGCCCAGGTGGGGCATGAGGCGCACCATCGGGAGGTCGCCCAGGACGAGCGGCTTGCCGCCGGTCGAGCTGACGAGGAACAGACGGTCGAGAAAGATTCCAAGCTGGAGGCCAAAGCCGAGCATGCCCGCGCCAAGGCGGTGCGCGATCAGGCTGGGGCGCAGGTCGAGCAGACCGCCATGGAACATAACGAGGCGGGCGCCATCGTCGCGGGCCGCCGATCGGCCGGCCGACGGCAGGCGACCTCCGAGCTGACCGTGCACGATCACGCCCACGACGTGGAAGAGCAGGCCGAGCAGTCTCGGGTCGAGACCGCGGAGACGGCCCGCAACGTCCAATCGGCCCGCGACCAGGCCCTGGAAGACCACGTCGCCGACGAGCGCCAGATGGTCGGTCGTCGCAGCAAGGCAAAAGACGAAGCCGCGGACATCGCCGAGCACGAACGTGCCCAGGAAGAGGATTCGGCCCGCGTGGGCGCGGTGGCCGGCACCCACGGGCAGGGCGGGGGCACGGCTGCCGCCGGCGGGCCGGAGATCGACGAAGTGGACACGGTGCAGGCGGGTGCCAGCCAGGCCGACGTCCAGGGCGTCTTCGACCGCGCCGGGGTTGGTCGGCCGAGGACCGCCGAGCAGCACATGCAATTTGCCCTGGGCGACACACCCAAGGCCGTCATCCAGGCCGCCACCAACATGGTGGAACCGCAGATCCAGAGCGACGGCACCGCCTCCAAATCGCAGGCCGGGTACAAGTCGCCCGACGCCGGCGATCCGACCCGCGCCCTGCACCTGACCCGGGTCGGTGGGCCGAACGACGTGGCCCACAGCGATGGCATCACCGGTCGTCCGGTGCTGGAACTGGCGGGTCGCACCGAAGGGCAACCGCTGGAGCTCGAAGCCTCCATCGCCTGACGGGTGGGAAACCACTTTGGCCATCTCTTCCGCATTACGACGTTTGGTGAGTCGCACGGCGGGGCGGTAGGCGTCGTCGTCGACGGGTGCCCGCCTCGGCTGGCGCTGTCGGTCGACGACGTGCAGCAAGAGCTGGACCGGCGACGGCCCGGGCAGAGCTCCGTGTCGACCCCACGACAGGAACCAGACCGAGTCCAGCTCTTGTCCGGCGTGTTCGAGGGCCAGACCCTGGGAACGCCCATCGCCATGCTCGTCCATAACCAGGACGCCCGCCCCGGGGATTATCGCGAAATGCGGGACAAGTTCCGCCCGTCACACGCTGACTACACCTACCAGGCCAAGTACGGCATTCGGAACTATCAGGGCGGGGGGCGTTCCAGTGCCCGGGAGACCATCGGGCGAGTGGCGGGCGGAGCCGTTGCCCGGCGGGTGCTGAAGAGCCTATGGGATATCGACATTGTGGGCTTTGTCCGGCAGGTGCACGGGCTGCGGACGGAGGTCGACGCAGCCGCGGTGACCCGCCAGGCCGTTGAAGCGAATGTCGTCCGGTGCCCCGATCCGAAGGTCGCCGAGGCCATGATTCGGCATATCGAAGCGATGCGCGATGCGGGTGACTCGGTGGGCGGCCTGGTCGAGGCGGTCGCCCACCAGGTTCCGCCGGGGCTGGGCGATCCGGTGTTCGACAAACTCGAGGCATCCCTCGCCCGGGCCATGCTGTCCTTGCCCGCCGCTCGGGGGTTCGAAATCGGCTCTGGTTTCGACAGCATTCGCATGACCGGCAAAGAGCACAACGATCCGTTCTATATGGAAGGAGACCGGGTGCGGACCCGTACCAACCGGAGCGGTGGCGTGCAGGGTGGCATATCGAACGGTGAAGACGTGGTGATTCGGGTGGCTTTCAAGCCGACCGCCACCGTCAAGGTCGAGCAGGAGACCGTGGACATGGGCCATCAGGAGACGACCCTGGCGGCTCGGGGGCGGCACGACCCGTGCGTCCTGCCGCGCGCCGTGCCCATCGTGGAAGCCATGATGGCGCTGGTCCTGGTCGATCATGCCTTGATACAGAGAGGACAATGCGGATGAGAGCCTGGCAGTTTGACGGTCCTGATTCTCTGCGGCAGGTCGACGACGCCCCGGTCCCGGAGGCAGGCTACGACGAGGTCCGACTGCAGGTGGCCGCGTGCGGCGTCAACCCGGTCGACAAGATCTTCATGTCCGGGACGTACCCGGTCACGCCCCGGCCCCACATCGGGGGCATCGAGATGGCTGGCACGATCGACCAGATCGGGGCGGGGGTGACGGGGTTGTCGGTCGGCACCCGCGTCGGCGTGTCCTTTCGGCGCTTCTGTGGCCTGTGCCGATCGTGCCAACGGGGCGACGAGGTCGACTGCGAACGGCTGGGGGGCATTCTGGGCGGCGTATCGAACGGCGGCTACGCCGAGTACGCGGTCGTCCCGGCCGCCAACGCCCTGCCCCTGCCCGATACGTTGACGTTCTCTGACGCCGCTTCGTTGGTGCTTTCCACCGCGACCGCATGGCACATGATGGTCGATCGAGCTCGAGTGTCCGTCGAAGACCGCGTGGTGGTCTTTGCCGCGTCTGGGGGCGTCGGTTCAGCGGCCGTGCAGATCGCCCGACTCTCCGGCGCCTTCGTCGTCGCCGTCGCGGGCCGAGGCAAGACGGACGACGTGAAAGCCCTGGGCGCTCACGTCGTCTTCGAGCGGGGCCAGGCCGGCCTGGTCGAGGCCATTCGCCAGGCGACCGATGGCGGGGCCGACCTGGTCTGCAATCCGGTCGGCGCGGGCATCTGGCAGGAGAGCATCGGAGTGCTGCGCAACGGCGGCCGGTGGACGACCTGCGGGGTGCTGGCCGGCGACCAGGTGCAGTTCATGTTGCGGCCCTTCTACAACCACCAGCACACGCTGATCGGCGCGGCCGGCTCGAACCGGCGAGACACCCGGGCGGTGCTGGAGGCGGCGGGACGGGGCGAGCTCAAGGTGACGCGCTGGAAGGTCTACCCGTTCGACGAGCTCCCGCAGGCCATTGGCGCGCTGGGTGCCCCCGAACGGGTAGGAAAGGTCGTCCTCAGAATAGGCTAGCAGCCTGTGTGAATATTCTTCAGGAATGGGCTGGGGCCCTCGAGGATTGTGCATGACAGCGAGGAAGTTGCCAGTGTGCCAAAGCGCTTCCGTCAGCCGTCGCCGGAGAAAGCACTCCAAGAAGCCCTTCTGGGG
>DASYBA010000312.1:0-3939 GCA_036501005.1 Candidatus Xenobia bacterium
CCCATGGACAAGATGGGCGCCTTCAACCCGCAGCAGTTGCGGCAGGCCATGGGGCCGGGGGCGACCCAGCAGACCCAGACGCCGCAGGCGCTCCAGCCCACCACGGCCGGCCAGGAGGCTCAAACAGCCGGGCTGATGCCCCAACAGATCAAGCCGTCGGAAACGAAGGCTCCGGCCACCGTCAACGCGCCCAACGACTCGGCCACCCTGTCGGAGGAAGAGGAGAGCCGGGCGGCCACCGACGTCGAGCAACAAACCACCGCCCGCCTCCTGCAGACGGGGCGGGATACGGTGCCCAACCTGCGACAGCAGGCGCAGCGGCGAGGCGATACGGTGGCAGAGCGAGCGTTTCAGGATCTGCAGGAGCGGGAGCCTGATGCCGAGCTGAGCCGGTCACCCCTCCCCCAGGGGTTCCAGAGCGATGCCACCAACCCGTCGTTCCGCACCCAGGCCGGCTATTTTCTCGAACTGCAGAACCGGGAAGAAAGCGAGGTACTCAGCCAGGGATATCGGCTGTTCCGTCCCATGGAAGACGACCCGGAGACGGCGGCCGAGCTGATGGAACGGCAGTTCGACGAAAGCGGTGAGCTGGCCTACAGCCTCGATCAGAAGACGCTTCCCACCCCTCGGGGCCGCTTGCAGCGGAGCCGACAGCGATACCACGACGGCAAGGCGTATCGGGGCATGGTGTCTGAAGAGGAGACCATCTTCGATGCCACCCCCGACGACATGCCCGCACAGCTCAAGGGGTTTCCCGGTTATGAGAAGTTCATGGAGCTGCTGGAGGGTGGGGTCAGCGCGACGCTGACCCGTATCGAACAGCAGACCCTGTCGGATGAGGAGGCGGTCCCGGAGAAGGAAGAGGGCGTTTTCATGGCGCCCAAGGGACGGAAAACGTCCACCGATCCAAGCACCGGCGGCATCCTGCTCAACCTGGCCAGTCAGGGCCCGCTGCGCCAGCTTCCCCAGGATGGTGCACTGTATCTCCTCACGGCTCGTCACGGGGCAGAACTGGAGGTGTTCTTGCCCCGCGGCGGCCGGCGCAAGCTCGCCATTCGAACGGACGAGGAAAGCGTGCTGTACTGGGAGGAGGAGGGTGAGGAAACCGACGACTACGGGCAGACCGTGCGGCGCCGAGTGTCCAGCGACCGGCAGGGCTTGAGCCAGCGCTCGCTCACCACCTGGTCGATGGGCAGCCAGTTGATGCGACTCCTGGAGACGCTGCACCGGTACGCCAACGTGGCCGACGTGGGCGTCGAGGGGCGAGAAATCCACGCCAAGAAGCGCCTGCTGCGAAGGCTGCCCGGCAACACCGAGCAGGTGGTGGACGAGTCGACGAGCCTGGAGGGGGGCAGACGCCGCCTGCAAAGGTTCCGGGATCGGCAGTTGATCTATGTCGAAGAAAGCGAGACGACGGTGCGCGGCGAGGAAACCCGCACCACGACGCGGCGCTCGGATCTCAAGCGGGGGCGGGAAGGGCGAGACGAGACCGTCTCGGGCAAGTACGCCCGGACCCGTCACACGACCTGGCACAGCGGGCCGACCCTGTATATCGATATGAGTATCGAGTCAACCCGCATGGGGGCCGAGCGCCACACCGTCGTCCGATATTCGCAGCCGTCTCGACAGGCGAACGGCGAGGTGGTCGCCCACTATGACGATCGGGTGGGGCGGGCCGCGCGGGTCGTGCGGCGACAGATCCACGGCCACCACACCGCCGCCGATCTGGTCGGCGCTGAGGGCCACAAGATGATGGCTGGGAACCGAGAAGACCCGGACTGCCTCGAGCTGGAGCCGAGCCTGCACGTGGGCATGCGCTGGGAGACCATGGAGTACGAGCCCCTGACCCTGCCGGCGGCCGGCGACCTCACGGTCGAGGTGCCCGCCATGGACTTCGACCAGCCGGAGTGTCCTCAGTGGATGCTGTTGGAGGACTTCCACCTGGTGGAGACTCGGGGGCGGGTGACCGGACCGCGGAACTTCCTCGATCGGGTCATCATCCGCCGGTTCCCAGGTCCGGGCGGTGTCTTGCAGAGATATCTGGACGTGACCTCTGTGCTGCGCCAGCCCAACGACATCCGGGATTTGCTGCGATCGGTGGTCCACCTCGACGGGCGCCAGCTCGGAGAGGCGCAGGCCCGCACCACCGTCGTGGCGGTGGAGGAGGTTCGGGAGCGCTTGCAGACCGATACCGGCCTGGCGCTTCTCAACCACCTGGTGGGCCCCCGCCCGGAGGTCGCCCTCGAGGTCGTGCACATGACCCACCCCCCGAGCGGTGATCGCCTGGGCATGCACATCTTCCGGCTCCTGGACCGGCCAGCCGTCGCCATCGGGCGGGTGCAGCGGGCCACCCAGCCGCATCCATGGTGGATTCGAAACGTGGTCCCGCAACTGGCCAGCTTCCAGGCCTTTCTGCCCCAGACGGGCAACACGAGCTGGGCCATCAATTCCACCGGGGCCAACCAGAGCGAGGTGCAGATCGGCGTCGAGCTGCCCGATACTCGAGTGCCCATGACGGCCAACTTGTGGGAGTCGACCCTGGAGAGCTGCAGCCTGGAAGACGTGGAGCGGGTGCTCAAGGCGCATGGCCTCAAGGCGTGGGATGACCTCATGCAGGAGAACCCGTCGGTGGAGCGGTTCGACTGGCGCATCCAGCGGCGGTCTGACCTCATCTTGCTGGTCCGTTCGCTACAGGGCACCCGGCAGGGCCAGGCTTTCTCGGGAGAACGAGTGGTCATCAAGACCCTCGAGGGCGATCTGATGGTGCTGTTGAATGGCGACTTCCTGTCCCGCAGCTTCGGCTACATGCGGGGGCGGGAAGGCAACGAGCATTTTACCACGCCCCACCCGGCCGGCGAGCAGATGCTGATCCTGGCGAGTGACGAAGATGGCGTGTTCGGCCAGCTCATGACGCCCGACTGGCGCTCCAGCAGCCTGGGGCGGCTCGGGGATGCGTTCGGGGGCCTGCTCGGCTGGCTGGAGACGGGCAAGCCCCTGTCCAAGACGGGGAGCGAGATCCCGCCGGGCTACTCGGAACGGGTGAGCGACCTGGTAACGGCGGTGCGAGGCGTAGCCCGCTTTCCCGGTCCCGATACGGCCTCGGTCAAGGCGGTCCTGTGGGACTTTTCGCACATGGCGTGGTCGGAACCGGACCACCTGTCTGTCAAGGGAGACCCCTACATCGCGCAGCTTGTGGCGGCGGGACACACGCCCCTGGAAGCGGCGTGCCTGCTCCTCCTGGGAGAAGGCCCCGACTTGAAGGTGGGCACCGGCCGCTACGCCGACCTCCGCATCGTCCTTTAGAAGAGGCTACTTCTTTTTGGGCGGCTTGACCTCGATGGCCGCGTCCTCCACCCGCTTGCCGGGCGGCTTGTCGGGCTGCTGCTGGAAATCCATGCTGGGTTCTTTTTTTGGCTCCTTGCTCATACCGTTATCATCCCACTTTTGAGGAGATGTGTCTAGCACCAGATCTGGATCCGGGTGTGTCTTCAGCAGACCTCCCAGATATGCTTCGCGTAACAAGATCGCATGATATCATGCGATCTTGTTCGGCAAGAGACCTCCTGGGTTGTCTACCCAAGCGCAAGAAATAGACAACAACCCCATGGCGACTTGCTGAACAGCCTCAGCCATGGCCGTTTTTGGCAGACCCTCCAGGCTGGCCCGCTCTCGACCGGCCGTTACGATAGTCGTCTTGCCAAACACGTCGGTGCCCAGCATGCTGTTCGGGTGGAACGACTGCCACAGTCCGTCCCTCAGCCACCGGTCCGCCTCCACCACCCGCCGAGCCACCGCCGTCAGCAGCGCCCATGTCAGGTCGGCGGTCGTTTCCGTCAAGACGTCGGGCGTATTCGTTACAGCCCGCCAGGAGGTCGAGTCCGGCCTGCGCCATCTTTTGCGTCACCAGTATCTTCATGGAGCCACTCTACCACACACGGT